>NZ_JBSFLV010000023.1:0-95698 GCF_053599215.1 Streptomyces sp. NPDC001002
TCTCGATCGTGGTGAACGTCTTGGAGGCGACGATGAACAGCGTCTCCGCCGGGTCGAGGTCGCGGGTGGCCTCGTGGAGGTCGGCGCCGTCCACGTTCGACACGAAGCGGACCGTCAACTCCCGTGCGGTGAACGCCCGCAGGGCCTCGTAGGCCATCGCGGGACCGAGGTCGGAGCCGCCGATGCCGATGTTGACGACGTTCTTGATGCGCTTGCCGGTGTGGCCCGTCCACTCGCCGGAGCGGACCCGGTTCGCGAAGTCGCTCATTTTGTCGAGGACGGCGTGCACGGCCGGGACGACGTTCTCGCCGTCGACCTCGATGACCGCGTCGCGCGGGGCGCGCAGTGCGGTGTGCAGGACCGCGCGGTCCTCGGTGGAGTTGATGTGGTCGCCGCGGAACATGGCGTCGCGCCGCCCGAACACGTCGGTGGCGGTGGCCAGTTCCTGGAGCAGGGCCAGCGTCTCGTCGGTGATCAGGTGCTTGGAGTAGTCGATGCGCAGGTCGCCCACGCGCACGACGTACCGCTCGGCGCGTCCGGGGTCCGTCGCGAACAGCTCGCGCAACTGCGGCTGTCCCTGGGCGCGGTGGTCCTCGAGTGCCGCCCACTCGGGGCGCCGGTCCAGCGTCGGGGAGTCAGACATGAGAGGGGGTCTCCTTGGTGGCCTCGCCCCGCAGGGCGATGGCGTACATCTCGTCGGCGTCGAGGCGCCTGAGCTCCTCGGCGATGAGTTCGGAGGTGGGGCGTACCTTCAGGGCGAGGGTGCGCGGCGGCTGGTCCGGCAGGGTCAGCGTGGCCAGCGGGCCCTCGGGTCGGTCGATGACGATCTCGCCGCTCGTGGTGCCCAGGCGCACGGCCGTGACCACCGGGCCCGCGCTCTCGACCCGGTCGACGGACACCTTCAGACGGGCCTCCAGCCACCGGGCGAGCAGCTCGGCCGCCGGGTTGTCCGCCTCGCTCTCCACGGCCGCCGAGATGATCGGCATCCGCGCCTGGTCCAGGGCCGCAGCCAGCATCGAGCGCCACGGCGTCAGCCGGGTCCAGGCCAGGTCCGTGTCGCCGGGCGTGTAGGCACGGGCCCGTCCCGCCAGCGCCTCCAGCGGCCGCTCGACCGCGTACAGGTCGGTGATCCGGCGCTGGGCGAGGGCGCCCAGCGGGTCCTTGGCGGGCACCTCGGGCGCGTCCGCCGGCCACCACACGACCACCGGCGCGTCCGGCAGCAGCAGCGGCAGGACGACCGAGTCGGCGTGGTCGGACACCTCGCCGTAGGTGCGCAGCACGACCGTCTCGCCGGTGCCGGCGTCGGCGCCCACCCGGACCTCGGCGTCCAGGCGGGACGTCGTGCGGTCGCGGGGCGAGCGGGCGAGCCGCTTGATGACGACCAGGGTGCGCGAGGGGTGCTCGTGCGAGGCCTCCTCGGCCGCCTTGATCGCGTCGTAGGCGTTCTCCTCGTCCGTGACGATGACCATCGTCAGGACCATGCCCACGGCAGGGGTGCCGATGGCGCGGCGACCCTGCACCAACGCCTTGTTGATCTTGCTTGCCGTGGTGTCGGTCAGGTCGATCTTCATGGCCTGCGCCAGCTCCGTCCGTCTCGTGCGAGCATCTCGTCGGCTTCCTTCGGCCCCCAGCTGCCCGAGGGGTACTGGGCGGGTTTACCCTGCTTCGCCCAGTACTCCTCGATCGGGTCGAGGATCTTCCAGGACTCTTCCACTTCCTGGGGACGCGGGAACAGGTTGGCGTCACCCAGCAGCACGTCAAGGATGAGCCGCTCGTACGCCTCCGGGCTGGACTCCGTGAAGGACTCGCCGTACGCGAAGTCCATCGACACGTCCCGGATCTCCATCGAGGTGCCCGGCACCTTGGAGCCGAACCGGACCGTCATGCCCTCGTCCGGCTGGACGCGGATCACGATCGCGTTGGCGCCCAGTTCCTCGGTGGCCGTGGAGTCGAAGGGGGAGTGCGGGGCGACCTTGAAGACGACCGCGATCTCGGTGACCCGGCGGCCCAGGCGCTTGCCGGTGCGCAGGTAGAAGGGGATGCCCGCCCAGCGGCGGTTGTCCACCTCCAGCTTGACGGCCGCGTAGGTGTCGGTCTTCGAGTGGGGGTCGGTGCCCTCCTCCTGGAGGTAGCCGGCCACCTTCTCGCCGCCCTGCCAGCCGGTCGCGTACTGCGCCAGCACGGTGTGCTCGCCCAGGTTCTCCGGCAGCCGCACCTGCTTGAGCACCTTGAGCTTCTCGGTGAGCAGCGACTCGGCGTCGAAGGCGATGGGCTCCTCCATGGCGGTGAGCGCCATCAGCTGGAGCAGGTGGTTCTGGATGACGTCACGGGCGGCGCCGATGCCGTCGTAGTAGCCGGCCCGGCCGCCGATGCCGATGTCCTCGGCCATCGTGATCTGCACATGGTCGACGTAGGAGCGGTTCCAGATCGGCTCATACATCTGGTTGGCGAAGCGCAGCGCCAGGATGTTCTGGACCGTCTCCTTGCCCAGGTAGTGGTCGATGCGGAACACCTGGTCCGGCTCGAACACGTCGTGCACGAGCGCGTTCAGCTCCCGCGCGCTCGCCAGGTCGCGGCCGAACGGCTTCTCGATGACCGCGCGCCGCCAGGACCCCTCGGGCGCGTTCGCCAGACCGTGCTTCTTGAGCTGCTTGACGACCTTGGGGAAGAACTTCGGCGGTACGGAGAGGTAGAAGGCGAAGTTGCCCCCGGTGCCCCGGGAGGCATCCAGCTCCTCGACGGCCGACTTGAGCTGCTTGAACGCCGTGTCGTCGTCGAAGTCGCCCGGGATGAACCGCATCCCCTCGGCGAGCTGCTGCCACACCTCCTCGCGGAACGGGGTGCGGGAGTGCTCGCGCACGGAGTCGTGCACGATCTGCGCGAAGTCCTCGTCCTCCCAGTCCCGGCGGGCGAACCCGACGAGCGAGAAGCCCGGCGGCAGCATCCCGCGGTTGGCGAGGTCGTAGACGGCCGGCATCAGCTTCTTGCGGGACAGGTCGCCGGTGACGCCGAAGATGACAAGGCCGGACGGACCGGCGATGGTGGGCAGCCGCCGGTCGCGCGCGTCGCGCAGCGGGTTCGCCCAGTCGATGGCGGGACTCTCGGTCATTCTCCGTCGACCCCTTCGCTGTTCAGGGACTTCGTCACGGCGTCCAGCAGGTCCTGCCAGGCCGCCTCGAACTTGGCCACGCCCTCGTCCTCCAGCTGCTTGACGACCTCCTCGTACGAGATCCCGAGCCGCTCGACGGCCGCGAGATCGGCGCGTGCCTGGGCGTAACCGCCGGTGACCGTGTCACCGGTGATCACACCGTGGTCCGCCGTCGCCTTCAAGGTGCCCTCCGGCATCGTGTTGACGGTGCCCGGCGCGACCAGTTCGTCCACGTACAGGGTGTCCTTGTACGCCGGGTCCTTCACCCCGGTCGAGGCCCACAGCGGACGCTGCTTGTTGGCCCTCGCGCCGGCGAGAGCGGTCCAGCGACCGCCCTGGAATACATCTTCGTACGCCTCGTAGGCGAGGCGCGCGTTGGCCAGCGCCGCCCGACCCTTGAGGGCGAGGGCCTCGTCGGTGCCCAGCACGGTCAGGCGCTTGTCGATCTCGGAGTCGACGCGGGAGACGAAGAAGGAGGCCACGGAGTGGATCGTGGAGAGGTCCAGGCCCTTCGCGGCGGCCTTCTCCAGGCCCGCCAGGTAGGCGTCCATGACCTCGCGGTAGCGCTCCAGGGAGAAGATCAGCGTGACGTTGACGCTGATCCCGAGGCCGATGACCTCGGTGATCGCGGGCAGGCCCGCCTTGGTCGCCGGGATCTTGATCATGACGTTCGGGCGGTCGACCAGCCAGGACAGCTGCTTGGCCTCGGCGATCGTGGGCGCCGTCTCGTGGGCCAGACGGGGGTCGACCTCGATGGAGACCCGGCCGTCCCGGCCGCCGGTGGCGTCGTACACGGGCCGCAGCACGTCGGCGGCGGCGCGGACGTCGGCGGTCGTCATCATCCGTACGGCCTCGTCGACCGTGACACCGCGGACGGCGAGGTCGGCGAGCTGCTCCTGGTAACCCTCGCCCGTGCCGATCGCGGCCTGGAAGATCGAGGGGTTCGTCGTGACGCCCACGACGTGCTGCTTCGCGACGAGTTCGGCCAGGTTGCCGGACTCGATCCGCTTGCGCGAGAGGTCGTCCAGCCAGATGGAGACGCCTTCGTCGGACAGGCGCTTGAGGTTGTCCGCGGACGCGGTTGCATCGGTCACAATGATCATCTTCTTTCTGGCGAACGGATCAACCGCGCGCGGCGGCCACGGATTCCCGGGCGACTGCGGCGACGTTCTCGGGGGTGAAACCGAACTCGGCGAAAAGGGTCTTTGCATCGGCGGAGGCGCCGAAGTGCTCAAGAGAGACGATGCGTCCTGCGTCACCTACGAACCGGTACCACGTGAGACCCACACCCGCCTCGACGGCGACACGGGCCTTCACGGCCGGCGGCAGGATCCGCTCGCGGTACTCCCGCGGCTGCTCCTCGAACCACTCCACGGACGGCATCGACACCACGCGCGTGCCGATCCCCTCCGCCTCCAGCGCCTCACGCGCCTCGACCGCGAGGTGGACCTCGGAGCCGGTGGCGATGAGGATCACGTCCGGGGTGTCCTTGGAGGACTCGCGCAGGACGTAACCGCCCTTGGCCGCGTCCGGATTCGGCGCGTACGTCGGCACGCCCTGCCGGGTGAGGGCGAGGCCGTGCGGGGCCGGGTCGGTGGCGTGCCGCTTCAGGATCTCGGCCCAGGCGATCGCGGTCTCGTTGGCGTCGGCCGGGCGGACCACGTTCAGACCCGGGATCGCGCGCAGCGAGGCGAGGTGCTCGACCGGCTGGTGGGTCGGCCCGTCCTCGCCGAGCCCGACGGAGTCGTGCGTCCAGACGTAGGTCACCGGGAGCTGCATCAGCGCGGCCATGCGGACGGCGTTGCGCATGTAGTCGGAGAACACCAGGAAGGTGCCGCCGTAGATACGGGTGTTGCCGTGCAGCGCGATGCCGTTCATCTCGGCCGCCATGGAGAACTCGCGGATGCCGAAGTGGATCGTACGGCCGTACGGGTCGGCGCCGGGCAGCGGGTTGCCCTCGGGCAGGAACGACGACGTCTTGTCGATGGTGGTGTTGTTCGAGCCGGCCAGGTCGGCCGAGCCGCCCCACAGCTCGGGCAGCACCCCGCCGAGCGCCTGGAGCACCTTGCCGGAGGCGGCACGGGTCGCGACAGAGGCGCCCTCCTCGAAGACCGGCAGGACGTCCTGCCAGCCCTCGGGTAGCTGACCGGCGACGATCCGGTCGAACAGGGCGGCCCGCTCGGCGTCGGCGCCGCGCCACTTGTCGAGCTGCTTGTCCCAGGCCGCGTGCGCCTCCGCGCCCCGGTCCAGGGCGGTACGGGTGTGGGCGAGGACGTCGTCGGCGACCTCGAAGGACTTCTCCGGGTCGAAGCCGAGCAGCCGCTTGGTCGCGGCCACCTCGTCGGCGCCGAGCGCGGAGCCGTGGGAGGCCTCGGTGTTCTGCGCGTTCGGGGCGGGCCAGGCGATGATCGTGCGCATGGCGATGATCGAGGGCCGCGCGGTCTCGGCCTGCGCGGCCTTCAGCGCCGCGTACAGGGCCGCTACGTCGATGTCGCCGCCGAGCGCCGGCTCGATCCGCTGCACGTGCCAGCCGTAGGCCTCGTAGCGCTTGAGCACGTCCTCGGAGAACGCGGTGGCGGTGTCGCCCTCGATGGAGATGTGGTTGTCGTCGTAGAGGAAGACCAGGTTGCCGAGCTTCTGGTGGCCGGCCATCGAGGAGGCCTCGGCGGAGACGCCCTCCTCAAGGTCGCCGTCGGAGACGATCGCCCAGATGGTGTGGTCGAAGGGGGAGGTGCCCTCGGGGGCCTCGGGGTCGAAGAGGCCGCGCTCGTAGCGGGCTGCCATCGCCATGCCCACGGCGTTGGCGACGCCCTGGCCGAGCGGGCCCGTGGTGGTCTCGACGCCGGCGGTGTGCCCGTACTCGGGGTGACCCGGGGTCTTGGAGCCGTGGGTGCGGAAGGACTTGAGGTCGTCGAGTCCGACCTCGTACCCCGCGAGGAAGAGCTGGGTGTAGAGCGTCAGCGAGGTGTGGCCGGGGGAGAGGACGAAGCGGTCACGTCCGGTCCACTCCGGATCCGCCGGGTCGTGACGCATCAGCTTCTGAAAGATCGTGTATGCGGCAGGGGCCAGGCTCATCGCGGTGCCCGGGTGGCCGTTGCCGACCTTCTGCACGGCATCGGCAGCCAACACGCGGGCCGTGTCGACGGCACGCCGGTCGAGTTCGGTCCATTCGAAGCTGTCCGGTGTCTGCGCGCTCATCGTGCTCATCTTCAAGAAGTCCTCGATCGGAGCGGAGTAGCTGGTCTGACGCGTTCAAAACTAAAAGTCTGACTTTTTAGAGGGAAGGTCCCTGTGTGTCAGCCTGTGGTGAAAGTGGGACACGGACAGCGCGATCGAGGCGGCACGAGAAGGACATGGCGGACAGAACCATCCAAGGTGGCGACGGTGAAGGCGGCGTGGACGCCATCCGAACGTTTCCCTTCCCGGTCGAGCTGAGTGTGTGCGGGGTCGGCATGCAGGTCGGACCGATGGGCACCGACCGCACCTGGCACGCGGACGCCCCGCTGCACCGCGTCCACCGGATCGATTTCCACGTAGTGATGCTCTTCGACGAGGGCCCGGTCCGCCACATGATCGACTTCGCCGAGTACGAGGCGACGGCCGGCGACGTCCTGTGGATCCGCCCCGGCCAGGTCCACCGCTTCTCGCGGGACGACGAGTACCGCGGCACCGTCCTGACCATGCAGCCCGGTTTCCTGCCGCGCGCCACGGTCGAGGCGACCGGCCTCTACCGCTACGACCTGCCGCCCCTGCTCCGCCCGGACGCGCCCCAACTGGCCGCCCTGCGCTCGTCCCTGGCCCAGCTCCAACGCGAGTACGAGGACACGACCACGCTCCCGCTGAGCCTGCACACCTCGGTCCTGCGCCACTCTCTGACCGCGTTCCTGCTCCGCCTCGCCCACCTCGCGGCCAGGTCCGCGGAGGCGGCCCGCGCGCAGGCCGACACGACGTTCACCCTCTTCCGGGACGCCGTCGAGCAGGGCTTCGCCACCAACCACAGCGTCAGCGCGTACGCCGACGCGCTCGGTTACTCCCGCCGCACCCTCGTCCGCGCGGTCCGCGCCGCCACCGGCGAGACGCCCAAGGGCTTCATCGACAAACGCGTGGTCCTGGAGGCCAAGCGCCTCCTCGCCCACACGGACCTGCCCATCGGCCGCGTCGGCGCGGCGGTCGGCTTCCCCGACGCGGCGAACTTCTCCAAGTTCTTCCACCAGCACACGGATCTGACGCCGGCGGGGTTCCGGGCGGAACTTCGCTGACGGCCCGGTCCGCGACTGTGCGCGCAGACCAAAGGGGTGTGCACGCATGCGTAAGGACAGACAGGGCCACGACCCGCACCCTCGTTCTCAGACACGAGACCGAGGCTCACAACGGGAGGCAGCCGTGTTCGGGAAGATCTCGGCCACCGCGGCGGTGGCGGCAATGATCACCTTGGGAGGGGCGGGCGTCGCCGGCGCGGCCCCCAGCCCCTGGGGCGTCGGCAACGCGGCCCCGGCGGCCGTCGGGAAGGCTCAACCGGCCGCCGAACTCTCACCCGCCGCCGTCTGGCATACGGTCGGCGCCTACGAGCGGCTCTCGCAGTGCCAGGCCGCGGGCAAGATCTACGTCGCTCTGGGGGCCCTGGCATACGCCTGCGACGACGTCGGCTACTGGCGCCTGCGCATCCTGGACTGAACCGGGACTTCGCTCTGCGGGGGAGAGCGAAACTCCGTGCGGGGCCCACCGGTTCGGGGCCCCGCACGGTGGCCGGGCTGCTAGTGCCCGAAGTTGAACCAGTTGACGTTCACGAAGTCGGCCGGCTGGCCGCTGGTGAAGGTCAGATAGACGTCGTGCGTGCCCGTGACCGAGCTGATGTTGGCCGGGATCGTCCGCCAGGACTGCCAGCCACCTGTGTTGGAGAGGGCGAAGCTGCCGATGGGCGTGCTGGTACGGCTGTCGAGGCGCACCTCGACCAGGCCGCTCACGCCGGAGGCCGCACCGCTGGCCACCCGCGCGACGAACTGAGTGGCCGCCGTGGAGCCGAAGTTGACGCCCTTGTACTGCGCCCAGTCGCCGTTGGCGAGCGAGCCGATGTCCTGGCCGCCGCCGGTGTCGGTGGTCGTCTCGGGGACCGTGCCGGACTGGCTGTCGTAGGACTCGGCCTGGATGGCGCTGTAGGCGTCACGGTTGCCGGTCGGCGGAGGCGTGGTACCGCTCCCACTGGCCGACAGGACCTGGACGTAGTCGACGACCATCGGCACGCCCGACTGGGTGTCGCCGTCGAGGCCGCCGCCGAACGCGTCCGGGAAGCCGCCGCCCATCGCCACGTTCAGGATCAGGAAGAAGCCGTGGTTGGTGGCGTTGGCCCAGGTGGTCGCGTCGACCTGACTCGCCGTCACCGTGTGGTAGTTGACGCCGTCGACGTAGAAGCGGATCGCCTCGGGGCTGGCCGAGCGGTCCCACTCCATCGAGTAGGTGTGGAAGCCGGACTGGCAGGTCGTGTTCGGGCAGGCGACCGAATTGCCTATGCCCGTCGTCTCGTTGCACGGGCCGCCCGGGCTGGTGCCGCAATGCAGCGTCGCCCAGACCTTGTTGAGACCCTGGACGTTCTCCATGATGTCCAACTCGCCCACGCCGGGCCAGTTCTGGTAGTTGCCGCGGTAGGGGGCGCCCAGGGCCCAGAACGCCGGCCAGTAGCCCTCGGCCGCCGTACCGGTGACGTTGGGCATCTGGATCCGGGCCTCGACACGCAGCTTGCCGCCGGCCGGGGGCTGGAAGTCGGTACGGGTGGTCTCGATGCGGCCCGAGGTCCACTGGCCGGCCGAGTTGCGCACCGGGGTGATGCGCAGATTGCCGGAGCCGTCGAGCGAGACGTTGGTGGTGCTGTTCGTCATCGTCTCGACCTCGCCGGTGCCCCAGTTGGCGGGGCCGCCCGGATACGAAGTCCCGGTGTCGTACTGCCAGTTGGAGGTGTTCACACCGGTGCCGGCGGTGCCGTTGAAGTCGTCGAGGAAGACCTGCGACCAGCCCGCCGGGGGCGTGGGCGCGGAGGCGTTCGCGGGCAGGCTGGCGGCCGTGGCGAGAGCGGCCGCCAGACCGATCGTGGAGAGTACGGCGATGAGGGCGCGGCGGCGTCTGGGTATTCCGGAGGGTGCACTCATGGGGGTGCCTCTCGGGTACGGAGTGGGGTGGGGTGCGGGTGTTCAAGAGCCTTTGAGAGCGCTCTCAGGGTGGGGTCAATGTGCCCGCCGGTACTCCGGTCGTCAAGAGTTGAAGCAAGGAAAGTCCCTGCGGGCGGGGCGAGTTCACCCGATGAAGGACCGTATGGAAGGTATGGGTGCGAGGCGGCCGCCGGCTACGGCCGCCTCGGCCCGGGTCAGTTCAGCGGAGCGGGCGCCGGGGTGCCGTAGAAGGTGATCGGTGGCCAGCCCTTGGTGGCCGCGAGTTCGTTGAGCGCCTCGGCGATCTCCAGCGGGGAGATGACGTGGGCCGCCGATGCGTCGTTCACCGCGACGCTGAACTTGATCGTGAGGTCCCCGTTCATGTCGTCCTGAACCAGCTGGGAGTTCCCGCTGAAGAGCGTCCCGTTGGGGAAGTCGGTCGAGGTGGTCGCCGCGGTCTGCTCCGCCTCCGCGGCCTGGGCCGGCTGGGCCGCCGCCGCACCGCCGAGCACGGCGCCCGCGGTGGCCGTACCGGAGTATCCGAGCAGGGAACGTCTTGAGATGCTGGACAAAGTACCCCCTCCTTCACGGCCGCGCGGGTGACTCCCGGGGCCGTCGGCCGATCGTAGGCACGGTCGATCACCGCGAGGGGCTGAACGAGATCGTCCGCTCGTGGACGGCCTGGGCGAGACCGGCCTGGGCGAGACCGGCCGCGTACGAAGGGCGGGGCCTAAAGCGCGCTGCCCGCCTTCCAGTTGGCCCATGACATGTTCCAGCCGTTGAGGCCGTTGGACGGTTCCACCGTCTTCTCGCCGGAGTTCTTGACGATGACGACGTCACCGAGCATCGAGCTGTCGTAGAACTTGTAGCCGGGCACCGAGGTGTCGTTGGCGCCCTTGGTGTCGTGCAGGCCGACGCAGCCGTGGCTGGTGTTCTGGTTGCCGAACACCCCTGTGGACGCCCAGTAGTTGCCGTGCACGAAGGTGCCGGAGGTGGTCAGGCGCTGGGCGTGCGGGACGTCGGAGATGTCGTACTCGTCGCCGAGGCCGACCGTCGAGGACTCCATGCGGGTCTGCTTGAAGCGCTCGCTGATCACCATGATCCCGGACCAGGTGGTGTGGTCGGAGTCGCCGCCGGAGACCTTGTAGGTGGCGTGGGTCGCGCCGTCCCGCTTGACCACCATCTCCTTGGCGGACAGGTCGACCGTGCTGATCTGCTCGCGGCCGATGTGGAAGGTGACGTCCTTGGACTGGACGCCGTAGACACCGTCGGAGCCCTCGACGTCCTTCAGGCGCAGGCTGAGCGTGATCGTCGTGCCGGACGCCCAGTACGTCTCCGGGCGGAAGTCGAGCCGGGTGTCGCTGAACCAGTGGCCGACCACCTCGACGGCCGGCTCGGCGGTCACCGTGATCGCCTTCTGGACCGCGGCCCGGTCCGCCACGGCGTGCGTGAAGTTGATCGACACCGGCATGCCGACACCGGAGGTGGTGTTCGCCTCGGGCGTGAAGTAGCCGACGAAGGTCTCGCCGGGCGCCTTGGTGGTGAAGGTCGCTGTCTGCTGCGCCGCGCCCTCGGCCGTGGCGGCGACCGTGTACTTCGTACCCGAGTACGGGTTCTTCGTGGACGTCCACTTCGTCTTGGCGTCATTGAGCGAACCGGCCAGCGTGGAACCGTCGTTCCCGGTGACCTTGACCGAGGTGAGTGTGCCGTCGGTCACGGTGACCTCGACCGGGCTCGCGAAGTCGGCCTTCTTGGTGCCGTCGGCCGGGCTGACCGTGATCGTGGGCCGCTTCGTCGCCGAGGGCGAGGCCACGCCCGACGCGGCGGCCTTCGTGCTGTCGCCCTCCGAGGCGCCCGCCGAACTGCACCCGGTCAGGACGGCGGCAGGCACCACCCCGAGCGCGGTGAGCACCCCGCGCCGGGACCACCTCGCCGACTGCTGCTCGGACCGGTTCGATATGTGCGATGCGCCCACGGCAGGCCTTCCTGAGAAATCCACCTTGCGGATGCATCCTGCGCCGCGGACATGGGTTGATCCTTTGAATCCCCGGGCCGCTCCCTGAGATTCCTGTGAGGACAGGGTGAGAGAAGGCCTGAAACCACGGTTGTGGGGGTGCCCTGGTTTGTGAACAGAGTATGAACGGCCCGACCGGGCCCTGAGTATCCGGTGAGATCCCCGCTCCGGCATGGCTTCCCCACCTTCCCGGTCGGAATAGTGCGAAAGCGAGGAACGACCGAAGGCGGAGTTCCGCTTCCCGCGGCTCCGCCGCCGATCACAGCCGGAGGTTTTCGTGACCGAAGTCCGCGAGCGACACACCGTGGCCATCGTCGGAGCGGGCGCGGCGGGCACCCTCACCGCCGTCCAGCTCTGCGAGAGCGCTACGCGCCGTCGGACACCGCTCGACCTCGTCCTCCTCGATCCGGCCCCGGAAGCCGGCCGCGGCACGGCGTACGCCACGCGCGATCCACGCCACCGCCTCAACGTGCCTGCGGGCAACATGAGTTGCTACCCCGACGACCCGGGCCACTTCACCCGTTGGCTCTGCCGCCACGGCGAACCGTCCGTCACCGCCGCCGACTTCGCCACGCGCTACCGGTACGGCGCCTACCTCGCCGACACCTTGGCGCAGGCGATCGTCCGGGCCCAAGGGACGGTAGTGGTACGCCGGCTGCGCACCCGCGCCGAGAGCTGTACCGGCACCCCCGACGGCCGGGTGGACCTCCACCTCGCCGACGGGGGACACCTCACCGCGCACAGCGCCGTCCTGGCCACAGGGCCCGCCGCCCCGTCCGCAGGCTGGGCGCCTCCTGCGCTGCGCGCCTCGGCCCGCTTCGTCGCGGAGCCGTGGGCCACGGGCGCCCTCGACGGGCCGCTGGCCGACCCGGCGGGCGGGGCTTTGGGTGGGGCGCGGAGCGGTATCGCGGGCGATGCCTTGGGTGGGTCGCGGAGGGACATCGCCGACGGCGCCTCGGATGGGCAGCGGAGCGGCATCGCTGACGTCTCCCTGGGCGGGCCTCGGAACGGCATTGCCGACGACGCCTTGGGCGGGCCGCGAAGGGACACAGTCGACATTGCCCTGGGTGGGCTGCGGAGGGACACAGCCGACGTCTCCTTGGGTGGGTCGCGGAGTGGCACCGCCGATGTCCCTTTGGGCGGGCCTCGGAGCGACACGGCAGACGGTGTCTTGGATGGTTCGCGGAACGGCATCGCTGACGGCGCCCTGGGCGGGCCGAGGAGGGACACCGCCGAGGTTGCCTCGGATGGGCCCCGGAGCGACACCGACGACGTCCTCCTCGTCGGTACCGGCCTCACCGCCGTGGACCTCGCCCTCGCCCTGGACCGCCCCGGACGCACGGTGCACGCTCTCTCTCGCAGCGGGCTGCTGCCCCAGCCGCACGCGCTCACCCCGGCCGGGCCGATGGCGCCGCCGGACGGCCTCGACGACACCTCGCTCGGGCGGCTGCGCCGGGCCGTCTACCGGCACATCAGCCGTTCCGTGCGCACCCACGGCGACTGGCGACCCGCCCTCGACAGCCTGCGCCCGCACACCGCGCGCCTGTGGCACAGCCTCACCCCCGAGGACCGCGCCGAGTTCCTCGCCCACGAGGGATCCTTGTGGAACACCCACCGCCACCGCATGGCCCCGGCCACCGCCGAGTCCGTCTCCCGGGCCCGCACGGCCCGCCGGCTCACCGTCCACACGGGCGCGGTCACGGACGCCGTCGAACACGGCGGCGCGCTCACGGTCACCCTCTCCAACGGCCGTACCCTGCGCGTCGGTTGGGTGATCGACTGCACGGGACCCGGCCGCCGCTTCGACGATCCGCTGTGGCGCTCCCTGTTCGCGGCCGGCACTGCCGTCGCCGGGCCGCTCGGCATGGGCGTGGCCACGGTCGACGGACGGCTGCTCGACGCCGAAGGGCGTGCCGACCGGCCGCTGTTCACGCTGGGCGCCCCGCGCCGCGGCGAACTGTGGGAGACCACCGCGATCCCCGAGATCAGGGTCCAAGCGGCAGCCCTGGCAAGGCAGTTGCTCACCCCGGGGCACCGGTCGAGCCGGCGTCCGGCCCGCCGTCCGGTCGACGGACACGACCTCCCCCTCTCCACCCACGCCGAGTCGGCCGCCGCCTACCGCACAGGACTGGACCGGGTCCTCAAGGTCCGGGCGGGCGCCGAGGACGCCTTCGCCCGCGCGGTCGCCCTCGACCCCGGCTTCGCGCTGGGCCACGCGGCCCTCGCCCTGCTCGGCCACGAGTGCGGTGCCGCCGTCGACGTACCCCAGGCGCTGGCCGAGGCGCAGCGCAGCGCGCGCGAGCGGGCCGACGAACGGGAGCGGTCCTTCGTGGACGTGGTGACGCGCCGGGTGCACGGCGACGATGGGGACGCGGCACTCGTACGACACCTCGACGCACACCCCGCCGACGCGCTCGCCCTGGCGGTCGCCGTGCCCACCATCGCCTTCTCCGGCGTGACCGACCTCGACGACGACAGGGCGCTGCGCCTCGTCGAGGCGACCTCCGCCGCGTACGACGGCCACTGGTTCCACACCTCGCTGCTGGCCTTCCTGCGCCAGGAGCAGGGGCGGTTGCCCGAGGCCGGCGAACTCGCCCACCGCGCGCTGGCCGCCGAGCCCGCCTCCGGACACGCCGTGCACGCGCTCGCCCACGTCCACTACGAGTCCGGCGCGCACGAGGCGGGCCGCGACTGGCTGGACGGCTGGGTCGCCGGACAGGGGCGGGGCGCGGTGCACCGGGCGCACTTCTCCTGGCACATCGCGCTGCACGAACTCGCCCTCGACGACCCGGACGCCGTGCGCCGACGCTGGTTCGCCCAGCTCGCGCCGGGGCGGGTGGTGACCGGGGTGCGGGCGCTTGTCGACTCGGGGTCGCTGCTGTGGCGGGCCCGCCTGAGCGACAACTGGCCCGGCGAGCTGCCCACTTCGGACGTCCTGGAGTCGGTGACCCACGAGGTCCTGGAACGGCCCGCGACCGCTTTCACCGCCCTGCACGCGGCCGTCGCGCTGGCCGCCGCGGGTGACCTGCCGGCCCTGCGGCGGCTGCGCGACCATGCCGTCGGTGCCGACCCGGTTCAGCGCGAGGTGATCGTCCCGCTGTGCGAGGCGTTCGCCGCGCTCGTCGAGGAACGCTTCCAGGAGGCCGCCCGGGGCCTGGACGCCCTGCTCCCGGTCCTGCGCCGGGTGGGCGGCAGTTCGGCCCAACGGGAGGTCGTGGAGGAGACGTTGCTCTACGCCCTGGTGGCGGCGGGCCGGTGCGAGGCGGCTCGGCGGCTGCTGGACGCGCGGCTGGACCGGAAGGAGGCACCGCGGGACCGGCGGATGCGGGAGGGGCTTGCGGGGGTGGGGATGTGAGCCTCCGTCAGCTGTCTTGCTCGGCTGCGGTGTTCGTGTGATCGGTGTCCCCAGTACGTCGAGCCGCGGTCCGTTCTCCACCCCCGTGGGAGGACGGACCGCGGCTCCGGTGAACCCGGCAGTCAGCCGCTGCCGGATCAGCTGTGGGTCAACTCCCGCTGCTCCGGCGCCTCTTCACGCAGCCCGAACCGGTCGTGCACCCGGCGCAGTGGCCTCGGTGCCCACCAGGCGCGGCGGCCGAGCAGGGCCATCGTCGCCGGGACGAGGAGCATCCGGACGACCGTCGCGTCGATCAGGACGGCGAGGGTGAGGCCGAGGCCGATCTGCAGGATGGGGGAGAAGCCACCGGTCATGAAGGCGCCGAAGACCACGGCGAGGAGAAGCGCCGCGCAGGTGACCACGCGGCCGGAGCGGCGCAGACCGGTCACCACGGCCTCCTGGTCGTCGTGCGTCCGCGCCCGGGCCTCGCGCATCCGGGACAGGATGAACAGCTCGTAGTCCATGGCGAGTCCGAACGCGATCGCGATGATCAGCGGGGGTGCGGTCAGGCTCAGCGCGCCCAGGCCCTGTGCTCCCAGCGCTCCGGCGAGATGCCCGTCCTGAAAGACCCAGACCACCGCCCCGAGCGCCGCGCCCAGACTGAGCAGCGTGGTCAGGATCGTGCGCAGCGGGATCAGCACCGAGCCGGTGAAGGCGAACAGCAGGGCGAAGATGCCGACGAGCACGGTCACCGCCGCCCAGGGCGCCCGGTCGGAGAGCATCGCGCGGAAGTCGACCAGCCGGGCCGCGGGTCCGGTCACCTGGACCGGTGCGTCACCGCGTACGTCCCGGACCCGCTCGACCAGGTCGGTGGCCGCCTTGCCGTCCACGCTGCCGGACGGCTGGATCTCCACCACGCTTGTGCCGCCGGGCAGTTGGCGGGTCTCGGCCGTCGGCGAGAGGGCCCGGATACGGTCGGCGGTCGCCGTGTCGGTGCCCGGCTTCAGGACGACGGTGACCGGGGAGACACCGGTGCCCGGCGGGAAGTGCGCGTCGACCGTGTCGTACAACTGCCGTGCCTCGGTGCTCTTCGGGAGCTGGGTGGCGTCACCGAGCTGGATCTTCATGCCGGTGGCGGGCAGCGCCAGGACGAGCAGGAGGGGTACGACGACGGCGACCACGGCGACGCGGTGGCGGGCCGAGAAGCGGGCCAGGCGGGCGAAGACGCGGCCCTCCTCGCCGTCCGGACGGATCTTGGCCGGCGGGATCTTCCCGCCGAACCTGGCGAGGAGCGCCGGCAGCAGGGTCAGAGCGGCCAGCATGTCGATGACCACCACGGCGGCCACGGCCAGGCCCATGCTGCGCAGGAAGACGCTCGGGAAGACCAGCAGCCCGGTCAGGCTGACGGCCACCGTGACCCCGGAGAACAGCACGGTCCGCCCGGCCGCGGCGACCGTACGATGCACGGCCTCCACGACGTCGTCCGTGTGCCGGCGTTCCTCGCGGAATCGGACCAGCATCAACAGGGCGTAGTCCACGGCGAGTCCGAGCCCCAGCATCGTCGTCACCTGGATCGCGTACACGGAGATGTCGGTGACCTGGCTGAAGCCGAACAGCGCGAGGAACGCGCCCGCGATCCCGCTGACCGCGATCACCAGGGGCAGCGCGGCCGCGCGCAGTCCGCCGAACACGACGAGGAGCAGGGCCAGTACGACCGGCAGGGAGATCAACTCGGCGTTCCGGACGTCTTCTTGGGCTCGCTCGCCGATCTGCGTGCCCAGCAACGGGCCGCCGCTGACGTGGACTTCGGGCGCGTCGATCTCCTTGATCCGGTCGGCCGCCGCGTCCACAGCCCGTTCCTCGGCGTCGTCGTCGAGACCGCCGGTGAGGGTGACCGGGATGAGCAGGGCCTGCCCGTCCTGCGAGGTCAGGCCGCGGGTCGTGTACGGGTCCGGCACGGCGGCGACCCCGGCGATGTCGCGCACGTCGGCGACGGCCCGCTCGACCTGGTCGCGCAGGCCGGGGTCGGTGACCGCGACGCCCTCGACGACGGCGGTGATCGACTCGCCGGTCGGGTCGGTGCGGTCCAGGTACTGCGCGGCGTGCTCGGACTCGGTGCCGGGTACCTCGGGCACGTTGTCGGAGAGTCGCGCGAAGACGCCCGTTCCCAGGCCGAAGCCGAGCAACAGGAAGAGCACCCAGAACAGGATCACGGTGAGCGGACGACGGGTGGCCGTCCGGGCGAGTGCGGAGAGCACGGTCCCTCCCTGCGAGGTGTGCGAGGCATCGATGGACATGACCCACAGGCTCGTGCGGGAGGGGGTGCCACCGGATCGCCGGAGGGAGCGGTTTCCGGGACTCCGTCGTACGGGGGAGAGGGGGCCGGGACTCACTCCCCAGCGGGAGGAACCGGCCCCTCCGTCAACTGCCCTCCTCCGTCAACTGCCCTCCTCCGACGGCCCGTCCGTCCCGGTCGCGCCCGCCACGACCAACCCCGTCTCGTACGCGCAGATCACCGCCTGCACCCGGTCCCTGAGCCCCAACTTGCTGAGCACATTGCTGACATGGGTCTTCACGGTGTGCTCGCTGACGAAGAAGGTCGTGGCGATCTCGGCGTTGGACAGCCCGCGGGCCAGCAGCCGCAGGGTCTCCGTCTCGCGGGCAGTGAGGACGTCGAGGCGTTGCGGGGTGACCGAGGCGGTGGCCTCCTCGCGGCGGCGCCGCACGATGTCCGCGACCAGGCGCCGGGTGACCGTCGGGGCGAGGAGCGAGTCGCCGGCGGCGACGACCCGCACGGCGTGCACGAGGTCGTCGCGGCGGACGTCCTTGAGCAGAAAGCCGCTGGCGCCCGCGTACAGGGCCTCGTACACGTACTCGTCCAGGTCGAACGTGGTCAGCATGACGACCTTGCAGCTCGACTGCGCGCACACCCGCCGCGCCGCTTCAAGGCCGTCCATCACCGGCATCCGGATGTCGAGGAGCAGCACGTCGGGCGCGTGCCGACGCACAGCGGCGACCGCCTCCTCGCCGTCCCCGGCCTCGGCGACCACCTCGATGTCCCGCTGCGCCTCCAGGATCATGGTGAAGCCGCTGCGCACCAGTTCCTGGTCGTCGGCGACGACCACGCGGATGCTCACCCCAGCGCCGCCTGCCGGTCGGCGGCCACCGGCAGGCGTACGACGACCCGGAAGCCCCCGTCCGGCCCGCGCCCCGCCTCGGCGGAGCCCCCGCAGGCCGCCGCCCGCTCCCGGATGCCGATCAGCCCGTGGCCGCCGTCGCCGGGAGCCGACGGACCTCGGCCGTCGTCCGTCACCGTCACCGTCAACTCCCGTTCCGTCCAGTCGAGTCGGACCGTCGCGGAGGAAGCGTACGCATGCTTCATGGTGTTGGTCAGGGCTTCCTGGACCACCCGGTAGACGGCGATCCCAGTGTCCGGGGGCAGCGGGCGCGGTTCGCCCGTGGTGCGCAACTCGACGGTCAGGCCCGTGGAATCACCGACCTGGCGCAGCAGGTCGGGCAGCGTGGTCACCCCCGGCTGCGGTGAAGTCCCTTGTCTCTGCTCCTCCTTGAGGACTCCGAGGATCCGCCGCAGCTGCCCCATCGCGTCCCGCCCGGCCCCCGCGATCGCCTCGAACGCGGCCTCCGCGCGCGCCGGATCACTGCGCACGACGACCGGTCCCGCCTCCGCCTGCACCACCATCAGGCTCACCGCGTGCGCCAGGATGTCGTGCATGTCCCGGGCGATCCGGGCGCGTTCCTGTGCCGTCGCCCGCGCGGTGTCCGCGGCGCGTTCCCGCTCCAGGCGGCGCGCCCGGTCCTCCAACTCCGCGGTGTAGGCGCGCTGGACGCGGGTGAGCACCCCGAGCGCGTAGGCGCAGACGATGGTCATCAGATGGAACGCGTACTCGAAGGGCCGGGCGCCCTCCTTGTGCTGCATGGTCAGCGTGACCCCGACGATCCAGCCGACCAGCATCACGCGCCGCTGCCAGGGCCGGCCCTGGGCGCCCATCGTGTAGAGGACCACCAGTCCGCCGTAGACAACGTCCGGCGGTGGCGCGTGGTAGATCGCCATCGCGGGTGACGTGACCGACACGGCGCACGCGGTGCCGAACGGCGCTCTGCGCCGCCACACCAGCGGCACCGCCGTGGCGGCGCCCAGCAGCCAGCCCTGCCAGGTCAGGCGGTCGTCGCCCTCGTCGGGGAAGAGCCACTGGAGCGAGACGGCGAACAGCACGAGGGCGGCGAGCGCGGTGTCGACGACGTAGGGATTCGCGCTGCGCAGGCGGGTGTTGAGGCGCGCGTACCAGGAGTGCGCGACGGAGGACTGCGGGGACATGGGCGGCTCCTCGGGGCAAGGGCCGTTCCAGTATCACGAGGTCAGGGTGGCCCGGTCCTCACCGGTGAGAGGGATATCCGGCGCCCTAGGGACTGTCGTCTGGATCAGTCCGGCGTCGCGGGGTCTGGCACGCACATCTGCGGCGTTGTCGTCAGTCGCCGACTCCCCCACGCTCGGCTTCGCTCGCGCGGGGGGACCCCCATCGCGTCGCCCGCCGCGGCAGCGGCTGATGTCAACGTCTCCTCCGCCTTGCAGCTGCACGCACCAGACCCCGCTCGGCTCGGCCAAGAAGCACCGAGCCCTCACAGCCGACCTGATCCAAACGACAGCCCCTAGCGGACGGCGTCCACCTCACCGGGCCGCGGGAGTTCACGTCTCCTTCCGCTCCGGCCGCCATCCCAGCGCCCGCGAAATTCCGCGCGCCGCCAGCCGCACCGCGGGCCCCAACACCGGTACCTGGGCCTCGACTTCGGGCACCACCACCGACACGGCCGCGACCACCGAACCGCCCGGCCCCCGCACCGGTGCGGCCACCGAGAGGGCGTCGGACGTCACCTGCCGGCTGCTCACCGCGATCCCGGTCCGCCGCACCTCGGCCAGCAGCCGGCGCAGCCGTCCCGGATCGGTGACGGTGTACGGCGTGAACGAGGCGAGCGGCCCCGCGCAGTACTCCTCCTGGAACTCCGCCTCCCCGTGCGCCAGCAGCGCGAGGCCGACCCCGGTGGCGTGCAGCGGCCAGCGCGCCCCGACCCTGATGTGCACGCCCACCGCCGAACGCCCCGACAGCCACTCGGTGTAGACGACCTCGCCGCCGTCCCGGACCGCCAACTGCACGTTCTCGTGCGTCGCTTCGTACAGGTCCTCCAGATACGGCAGGGCGACCTGGCGCAGCGCGAGCCCGCGCGGGGCCAGCGCCGAGATCTCCCACAGCCGCAGCCCGACGTGGTAGACGCCCTCCTCGTCCCGCTCCAGCGCGCCCCACTCGGTCAGCGCGGCCACCAACCGGTGCGCGGTGGTGAGGGTGAGACCGGCCCGGCGACTGATGTCGGTCAGACACAGGCCGGGGTGCTCGTGGTCGAAGGCGGCGAGCACGGCGAGCAGCCGGTCGGGCGCGGAGCGGGCATCGCTCATGGCGAGCCGAAGCCCTCCTCGGTCAGCCGCAGCAGCAGCGCGTGCAGCGTCTCGCGCTCGGCCGCACCGAGCGGGCCCAGCAGGTCGTTCGTCACGCGCAGGCCCGCCTCGTCCGTGTCCCGCAGGAAGGCGCGGCCGTCCTCGGTCAGGACGACGATCCGGCTGCGCCGGTCGTCGGGGGAGGGCCGGCGCTCGGCGAAGCCCTGCTTCTCCAGGTCGTCGACCAGGCCGACGATCGCGCTCGGGTCGTAACCGAGCCGGGAGCTCAGCTCGCGCTGCAGGGCGCCCTCGGACGTGGCGAGGAAGCGCAGCACCGCGTAGTGGCGCAGGCGCAGCCCCGACTCCTGGAGGAACGTGTTGAACAGCTGACCGGCGCGTAGGCCCAGGCGGTACAGCAGATAGCCCGTGTCCGCGTGCAGCCCGCGCATCCACGGCTCGTCCGCGTCGATGGGGTTCGGGGTGACGTGCTGGCGTGCGATGGCGGGCTCCCGGTGCGGCTCGGTACGTGGTCAGAACTCCAGCATCCCGCACCCTTGAGTAATCAACAACTATTGACGTCAACAATTATTGCTCTTAGCTTCGATCTCGAAGCCGCAGCAACGCGTCTCGCAGCGACGGCCGCGCGCCTCGAAGCCGCACCACCCGCATCAGCTCGTGAAGGGACCCACCCGTGCCCAGCATCGATCTCACCGGCAAGGTCGCCGTCGTCACCGGAAGCGGCCGGGGCCTCGGCCTCGCCTATGCCCACGCCCTGGCCGCCCATGGGGCCTCCGTGGTGGTCAACGACGTCGACGAGGCGGTGGCCGAGCAGGCCGTGAAGTCCATCGTCGAGGCGGGCGGCACGGCCGTCGCCGAGGTCGTCCCGGTCGGCACCACCGAGGCCGCGGAGCGACTGGTGAACCGGGCGGTGACCGAGTTCGGCCGGCTGGACGTGCTGGTCACCAACGCGGGCATCCTGCGCGACAAGGTGCTGTGGAAGATGACCGACGACGACTTCGACGCGGTGCTCACCACCCACCTCAAGGGCACCTTCACCTGCGCCCGCGCCGCCGCCGTCCGCATGCGCGAGCAGGGCGAGGGCGGCACGCTGATCCTCGTGGGCTCCCCGGCAGGACAGCGCGGCAACTTCGGGCAGACGAACTACGCCGCCGCCAAGGCAGGCATCGCCGCCATGGCCCGTACCTGGTCGATGGAGCTGGGCCGCGCGGGCATCACGGTCAACGCGATCGTGCCGGTCGCCGCGACCGCGATGACCGAGACGATCCCCGCCTTCGCCCCGTACGTCGAGGCCATGAAGAACGGCGAGCCGCTGCCCGACTTCCTGCGCAAGGGCGAGGGCTTCGGCACCCCCGAGGACTGCGCGGCCCTGGTCCCCTTCCTCGCCTCCGAGCAGGCACGCGGAGTGACCGGCCAGGCCATCGGCATCGGCGGCGACAAGGTGGCACTCTGGTCCCATCCGCAGGAGATCAGGACGGCGTACGCCGACGGCGGCTGGACCCCCGACACCCTCGCCGACGCCTTCCCCACCTCGGTCGGCGCCGAGCTCCAGTCGGTCGGCATCCCGGCGCCCAAGTTCCCGGAGGCGTGATGTCACCCTCGGCTCCCTCGACGCCCTCGACTTCCTCGATGAACGTCGACGAACTGGTCGCGATCGACGTGCACACCCACGCCGAGGTCTCCTCCAAGGGCCACGCCTCCCTCGACGACGACCTGCACGACGCCTCCTCCGCCTACTTCAAGGTCGAGGGCAACCGGAAGCCCACCCTGGAGGAGACGGCCGCCCACTACCGCGAGCGCGGGATGGCCGCCGTGATCTTCACCGTGGACTCCGAGTCCGCGACCGGCACCGCGCCCGTCCCGAACGAGGAGGTCGCCGAGGCCGCCGCGGCCAACGCGGACGTGCTCATCCCCTTCGCGTCCATCGACCCGTTCCGGGGTAGGGCGGGCGTGAAGCAGGCCCGGCGGCTGGTCGAGGAGTACGGGGTCAAGGGCTTCAAGTTCCACCCCAACATCCAGGGCTTCTTCCCCAACGACCGGGCGGTGGCGTACGAGTTGTACGAGGTGATCGAGGAGACCGGCACGATCGCCCTCTTCCACACCGGGCAGACGGGCATCGGTGCGGGGGTGCCGGGAGGCGGCGGGATCCGCCTCAAGTACTCCAATCCCCTGCACGTCGACGACGTCGCCGTCGACTTCCCGCACCTCAAGATCATCCTGGCGCACCCGTCCTTCCCCTGGCAGGACGAGGCCCTCGCCGTCGCCACGCACAAGCCGGGTGTGCACATCGACCTGTCGGGCTGGTCGCCGAAGTACTTCCCGCCGCAGCTCGTGCAGTACGCGAACACGCTGCTCAAGGACAAGGTCCTCTTCGGCTCCGACTTCCCCGTCCTCACCCCGGACCGCTGGCTCGCCGACTTCGAGAAGCTGCCGATCAAGGACGAGGTCAGACCGAAGATCCTCAAGGAGAACGCCGCCCGACTGCTCGGGCTGACCACACCGTAAGGGGCCGGACATGCGCAACGAGGGACTGGGGTCGTGGCCCGCACGCCGGGCCCGCAAGACCCCGCACCGCACCGCCCTGATCCACGGCACCACCACGCTCACGTACGCAGAGCTGTACGAACGAAGCACCCGCCTCGCCCACGCCCTGCGCGCCCGTGGCATCCGGCGCGGCGATCGCGTTGCCTACCTCGGCCCCAATCACCCCTCCTACCTGGAGACGTTGTTCGCGGCCGGCACGCTCGGCGCGGTCTTCGTCCCCCTCAACACCCGGCTGACCGGGCCCGAGATCGCCTACCAGCTCGCCGACTCCGGCGCCAAGGCCCTCGTCCACGGCCCCTCGCACACCGGTCTCGTCGCCGGACTTCCGGGCAGCACCGACGTCCGGACCTACGTCGAAGTCGGCGCCGAATACGAGGAGTTGCTGACCTCCGCCGCGGTCGACCCGATCGACGAACCCGTCATCCCCGACGACACCTGCGTCATCATGTACACCTCGGGCACGACCGGCCGCCCCAAGGGCGCGATGCTCACCCACGGCAACCTCACCTGGAACGCGCTCAACGTCCTCGTCGACACCGACCTGATCGCCGACGAACGCGCCCTGGTCTCGGCCCCGTTGTTCCACACGGCGGGTCTGAACATGCTGACGCTCCCGGTCCTGCTCAAGGGCGGCACCTGTGTCCTGGTCGAGGCCTTCGACCCGGGCCGGACCCTCGAACTGATCCAACGGCACCGGATCACCTTCATGTTCGGGGTGCCGACGATGTTCGACCAAGTGGCCAGACACCCGGGCTGGCCCGCCGCCGACCTCTCCTCCCTGCGCATCCTGACCTGCGGCGGCTCCCCGGTGTCGACCCCGCTGATCGCCGCCTACCAGGAACGCGGACTGACCTTCCTGCAGGGCTACGGCATGACGGAGGCGTCCCCCGGCGCGCTGTTCCTGGACGCCGAACACGCGGTGAGCAAGGCGGGTTCGGCCGGCGTGCCGCACTTCTTCAGCGATGTGCGCGTGGTCCGCCCCGACATGGTCCCCGTCGACATCGGCGAGACCGGCGAGGTGGTGGTCCGCGGGCCGCACGTCATGCCCGGCTACTGGGGACTGCCCGAGGAGACGGCCGCCTCCTTCACGGACGGCTGGTTCCGCAGCGGGGACGCGGCCCGGGTCGACGAGGACGGGTACGTCCATATCGTCGACCGCATCAAGGACATGATCATCTCCGGCGGCGAGAACATCTACCCCGCCGAGATCGAGGACCTGCTCCTCGGCCACCCCGACATCGTCGAGTGCGCGGTCATCGGCGTGCCGGACGAGAAGTGGGGCGAGGTGCCGCGGGCCGTGATTGTGCCCAGGGAAGGCGCCTCGCTCGACCCCGACGAGGTGCTCGCCTCGCTGTCCGGGCGGCTCGCCAAGTACAAGATCCCGAAGTCGGTCGTGCTCGCGGACGAACTCCCGCGCACCGCCTCCGGCAAGCTCCTCAAGTCCCGGGTGCGCAAGCGCTTCGGCGACCGACAACTCCCGTAAGGAACACGCTACTTATGAGCATCACCGTCAACGGCCTCGACGAACTCAAGAAGCTCGCCGGCAGCGACCTCGGCACCAGCGAGTGGATCGAGGTCACCCAGGAGCGGATCGACACCTTCGCCGACGCCACGGGCGACCACCAGTGGATCCACGTCGACCCGGAGCGGGCGGCGCAGGGCCCCTTCGGCGCGCCCATCGCGCACGGCTACCTCACCCTCTCCCTCTTCATCCCTTTGTTCACCGAGCTGTTGGACGTCCAGGGCGTCACCACAAAGGTCAACTACGGCCTGAACAAGGTGCGTTTCCCCTCACCCGTGACGGTCGGCTCGCGCATCCGCCTGATCGGAAAGCTGGCGTCGGTCGAGGAAGTGCCGGGTGGGGTGCAGATCACCGTCGACGGCACCATAGAGATCGACGGCGGCGGGAAGCCCGCCGCCGTCCTGCAGAGCCTGTCCAGGTTCTACGCCTGATCCCCGCTGCCTTCTACCTGCTCACGTCCACGAAGACCGGGTTGGAGTAGAACCACGTGTCCGCCCACGGGTCACCGTTGCCCGGCTCGTGCGTGATCGGCCCGTGCGGGTCGACGGAGGCGCCGAGGTAACCGGCCCCGTGCCGGTTGCCGTCGCTCCCGCGCAGTCGGACGTAGAAGGACTCGTCCCCGGCCGTGAGCGGGATGCGCAGGGTGTACGTCCCCTTGCGGCCCGACACGTCCTTCGAGTGCACGACCTTGGTGTCCGGCGCCTTCCAGCTGTCCCGGTCGCTCACCTTGCCGCGCACCGCGCCCCGGATGACGTCGACGTGCGCCAACTCGGGCAGGATTCCCTGGGGGTTGGCCCGGGAGGCGCTCGTCACCGTCACGTACAGCGTGATCTTCTCGCCCCTGCGCACGCGCAGTCGGCCGCCGAGGGTGACACCGCGGCCGGAGTCGCAGTCCCGCTTGACCCGCACGTCGAGCCCGTCCAGGAGATGGCCGTGGTCCAGCCAGACCCGGCCCGCGCGCAGGCCCGCCATCACCGCGGTGTAGCCGTAGCGGGTGACGCCCACGTGGGTGCGGCTGAACTCGCCGGGCCAGAAGTCGCTGCCGGGCTGCGGGGTGTCGGTGTTCACCGGGTCGGGCAGCCTGCCGGTGTTGTCGAAGTTCTGCCCGGCCGGCCAGTCGCCGTTCTTCCACGTGTCGAAGACCGTGCGGTGGTTGTCGGAGTTGGTGCTGATCGAGAACAGCTTGCCCTCGGCCAGCATCGAGTCCCACAGTCCGCCGACGGTCGCGGTCGCCCAGTCGAAGCCGCCGTAGGTGAGGTAGGCGTCGGCCGGGTAGCCCGCCCAGGACTGCGCGGAGGGCTTGTTCTCGTACTCGCCGCGGATCGAGGTGGCGCCGCGCCAGCCGGGGATCGCCGCGCCCTGGGCGCCGGGCGCGCCCTCCATGCCGATCATGACCTCGGGGGCCGCGTCACGCCAGTTGCGGATCTCGTGCGGGGAGTCGATGCCCAGCCGCAGCGGGTGGTTGGCGAGGACCAGGACGTCGTCGACGTAGCCCGAACGACGCTGCTCGGCCAGCCACTTGATGGCCTTGACGGCGTGTGCCTCGTTGCGGGCGGTGTCGGTCGCGCCGGCCGCGCCCTCGGTGTAGCCCAGCAGCTTGCCGTCGTAGGCCAGCTCGAACTGCGTGAGCAGGTCCACCTCGTGCCGGCCCGGTGCGGCGAACACCGTGCAGTGCTCGGCGGCCGGGATGTACCACTCCAGGCCCTGGAAGATCAGCTGACGCGGGTTCTGCGCGCGGGCCTTGAGGATCTCCTTGTGCTCCAGCGCGGCGCCGTAGTTGGCGTGCCCGAAGTTGGAGTGCTCGTTGAACACCATCCAGTCCAGGCCGTACTTGGCGGCGGCCTTCGCCTGCTGGGAGAACGTGTACTTCGCGTCGTGGCTGTAGACGGAGTGCACATGGTGGTCGCCGACCAGGTAGGCCAGGCGCGGGTCATTGCCGCCGTAGCCGCCGCGGTCGGTGCGGTCGGCCGCGAGCGCGGGCGTCGCGGCCGAGCCGAGGGCGAACGCGGCGCCGAACAGGCCCGCGTTGCGCAGGAGTTGGCGTCGCGAGGAGCCCTGGGCGTCCAGGGCGGCGGGAGAGACGGAGGGGTCGGCCCATTCGGGCAGCTGCTGCTCGGTCATGATCTGGAAGGTCCTCTTCGAGGGCGTCAGTGGGTCATGAAGGACGTGACGGGCAGCGCCCGCGAGACGATCCGCACATCGCCGAGGCGGCCGTGCAGGATCTGGTCGATCTTCCCGCCGTACTCGTAACCGCCGAGCAGCCACGGCAGGCCGACGGAGGTGAGTCCGATCGCGGCCGCGTGCGGATTGCGGGCCACCGGGCAGCCCTGGACGTACAGCGTGGTGTGCCGGCCGTCGTTGACGACGGCGAGGTGCCACCAGGTCTCGCGGGCGGTCTCGTCGCCCCAGTTGGTGGCGATGCCCTCCTGGTTGAGCGGGCGGACGGCCCACTGCGGTCCCGGTCCGTCCGAGATCGAGAGCGTGGCCAGCGGCTCGTCGGGGTCGTCCGCGGTCTTGCCGGCCGCGCCGCCCGTGCCGGTCCGGCTGACCAGCCCGGACCAGGCGTTGTGCGAGGCGTCCCAGTCCGCGGGCAGCCAGTAGAACGCCTCGATGGTGTAACCGCTCCGGAAAGTCGCCGAGTTGAGCGGCGCCTGGTCGACCGTCTTCAGATACGCCCCCTTCAGCGGGGACTTGAAGCCGCTGAACTCCAGGCTGCCGTGGCCGGGTTGGTCGGGGTGGTGCGTCGCCGACCAGCCCAGCGTGCCGCCGCCCACCGAGACCGTGGTGAGGTCGTTGCCGCGACCGGTCAGGTCACGGACGGTGCCGGAGACGGGTCCGTCGAAGCGCCAGTACGCCACCGTGCCCGGGATCAGCATCCGCGAGGCGGGCCGGGCCGGGCGCACCGGCACCGGGTCGAAGCCGGCGAAGCGCTCGGTGAAGTCGATGTCGACGGAGAAGCGGTCGCCGTCACCGCTCAGCTCCATCTCCTGCCGCTCCAGCTCGTTGAGGCCCTTCGCGGCCCGGCCGAGGATCCACGGGGAGACCGTCTCGACGTCGATGACGTCGCGGTCCAGGTCGAAGTGGTAGAGGCGGATCATCGCCGCGCCGCCGAAGTAGCGGTTCTGATAGTTCGTCAGATGCAGGTGGACGTCGTGGCCCGCCGCGTTCTCGCGGACCACCCGACCGGCGGGCCAGTAGTGTCCGTTGAGGGTGAGGAAGATCTGGTCGTGGTCCTTCACCAACTGGTCCCACAGCTGCTGCCCGTACGAGGACAGGGTGTCCTCCTCGACGACCAGCTCGTGCGTGGTGAGGACGACCGGGGTCTTCGGGTGCCGGGCCAGGACGTCCTTCGCCCAGGCGTAGCCCTTCGCCGACAGCCGCCAGTCCAGCGCGAGCACCATCCACTCGCGCCCGCCGGCCGTGAACAGGTGGTACGTGTTGTAGCCGTCGTCGGACGCGCCGCCGAAGGTCTTCTTGTTCTTGAACCGCTTCGGTCCGAAGGTGTTCAGATAGGGCGTCGAGCCGCGCTGGTCGTCCGTCGAGGAGTTCACGTCGTGGTTGCCGGCCAGGACGCTGTAGCCCACGCCCCGCCGGTCCAGGATCTCGAACGTCTCGCCGATGGCGTCGAATTCGGCCTCGGCACCGTTCTGGGTGAGGTCGCCGAGGTGGCTCAGGAAGACGATGTTGTCGTCCTTGCCGTGCTCCAGCAGATAGCGCAACGAGGCTTCCAGCGGCGCCGGGTAGATGCTCGGTCCGTCGAAGAGGTACTGGGTGTCGGGCATCACGGCGAGGGTGAAGCGCCGGCTGTTCGGGTCGGGCCGCCAACCGCTCTTCTTCTCGGCCGCCTCGGCGACGGTCGGCAGCGCGACCCCGGCCGTGGCGGCGGCGCCGAGCAGCGCGGTGGCGCGCAGGAAGCCGCGTCTGCCGGCCCCGGACGGGACGGCCTCGCACTGGGCGGCCTCGTCCTGGTTGTGGTCATGCGAAGTACACACGGGTGCTCCGTAAGTGACGTGAGAAAGCCTGGGATCACAGCACGCGCAGGGTCCAGCTCCAGCGGTGGAGGCCCGGTGCGATGCGGTACGAGGGGAAGGTGTCCGGGCCGCACGAGGCGGTGCCCAGACCGCGGTGCGCCGCGTCGATGTGCACCACGCACCCGGCGCGCGGCGCCAGTTCGTCGTGGTGAGTGGCGGCGATCAGGTCGTCGGCGCGGAAGCGCGTGACGGAGACCTGGCGCGGCTCGTCCAGCGCGACCGCGAGGCCGGTGGCGTCCGCGGCCGAGAGCGTGAAGCGCCGCACCCCGTGCCGGCCGCCGCTCTCCTGCGGACGCAGGTAAGGGGTGAACAACTCGTCGACGGGGACGGAGTGATGACCGACCGGAGCGCCCGCGCAGCGGTCGGGGTACGACTCCCAGGGCCCCTGCCCGAACCACTCCAGCAGGTCGAGTCCCGCCACCGTCTCGAAGACCGACCCGACCCGGGCCACGTCGTCGAACTCCTCGGGCAGCTCGGCTTCCTCGTCGATCCGGATGCCGCCCTCGACCGGGGTGAGCTCCTGCCGGTGCCGTACGACACCGCCGGTGCCGGCGTACTCGGCGAGCACGGTCACGCTCGACCCGGTCTGCCGCACCGACACGACCTTGCGGACCAGCGAGTCGAGCCCCCAGGTCCGCCAGCGCAGCGCCATGCCGCCCAGCTCGTCGTTGTCGGTGGGCGCCCGCCACAGGGACAACGTCGGCGCGGCCGTCAGCAGCGGGTGCATCAGCAGCCCCTCGCCGTCGACCTCGACGGGCCGGTCCACCGTCACGCCCTCGGGCACGACGGGCCCGCGCAGCCGCACCTGAGGTGCGCACACCTCGGTGCCGACCGGCGCCCACGGCAGCTCCTCGGCCGTGGTCACCCGCAGGGTCAGCCAGGCCTCGCCGCCGTCCCGCGGCACCTCGAAGGGCAGCGGCACGGCGACCGTCTCGCCGGGCACCAGAGCGGGCAGCACGGCGGGCACGGTCAGCGTACGGCCGTCGGCCAGGACCAGCTCCCAGGTGCCGGACAGCCAGTCCAGGCCCCGGAAGTGCTGGTGGTTGCCCAGCACGATGCCCTCGTGCCGGTAGCACTCGATGCGCAGCGGTGCCGCGATCTCCCGGTGCTCGAACAGCATGGGCTTGGGGGTGCGGTCGGGGAAGACCACCCCGTCGGCGATGAACGCGCCGTCGTGGATGGTCTCGCCGAAGTCGCCGCCGTACGCCCAGCGGTGACCGGGCGCGGCGACACCGTTGTCGTACAGCCCGGCGCCAGCGCGCCCGGTGGGTCTTCCGTCGCTCACGCGTTGCAGAATTCCGTGGTCCCAGAACTCCCAGATGAACCCGCCCTGAAGACCGGGAGTTGACTCGATGGCGGCCCAATGGTCGGAGAGTGTGCCGTTGCTGTTGCCCATGGCGTGCGAGTACTCGCACTGGATGAGCGGCCGGGTCTGCAGGCCCGACAGCGCGTGGGCGACGCAGTCCTCCAGCGGCGCGTACATCGGACAGGCGATGTCGGAGGCGTCGTCGGTGGCCGCCCAGTCCAGCTTCGCGGCCCCCTCGTACTGGAGGGGCCGGGTCGGGTCGTGCCGGCGCAGCCAGCCCGCCGCCGCGTCGTGGTTGGCGCCGTAGTCCGACTCGTTGCCCAGCGACCAGATGATGATCGACGGATGGTTCTTGTCGCGCAGCGCCATCCGCGCGACCCGGTCCACGAAGGCGTTCAGATAGCGCGGGTCGTCGGCGATCTCGTGCGCGTGGTCGTGCGACTCGATGTCCGCCTCGTCGACGACGTAGAACCCCAGCTCGTCCGCGAGGTCGTACAGGGACGGGTCGTTCGGGTAGTGCGAGGTGCGGATCGCGTTGAAGCCGAACCGTTTCAGCAGCACCAGGTCCGCGCGCATGTCCTCGTACGACACCGTGCGGCCGGTCAGCGGATGGAAGTCGTGCCGGTTCACGCCCCGGATGTACACGCGCTCGCCGTTGACCAGCAGGTCCCGCCCGTCGATCGTGACGTCCCGGAAACCGATGCGGTGGTACGAAGTGTCGGCGACCGTTCCGTCGGCGCGGTGCAGCCGGACGGTGAGGCCGTACAGCTCGGGCGTCTCGGCGTTCCAGGTGCGCACCTCGGGCACGACCGCGTCGATGCGCGCCTCGCCGAGGAAGTCCGAGACGCGGTCGTCATCGGCGTTGGCCCGGTCGAACTCCACGTTCTGCGCGAGGAGTTGACCGTCGAGGTCACCGCTCACCCACCAGCCCACGGGCAGCGCCCCGCCCGCGTCCCGCACCAGACAGTCCACCCGCAACTCGCCCGCGAAGGACGCCCGCACGGTCACGTCGGCCAGATGCAGCGGATCCGTCGCGTACAGCAGCACCGACCGGGTGATCCCGGCGTGCCACCACTGGTCCTGGTCCTCCAGGTGCGAGGCGTCGGACCACTTGACCACGGTGAGCCGTACGGTGGCCCGCTCGCCGGCGCGGACGAGATCGCTCAGGTCGAACTCGGCGGCCAGGTGGGAGTCCTTGGAGACGCCGACGGGTCGCCCGTCCACGTGCACGAGCAGCACGCTCTCGGCGGCGCCGACCTGGAGCACGATCCGGCGCCCGGCCCAGTCGGCGGGCACCTCCACCTCACGCTCGTACACACCCGTCGGGTTGGCCGCGGGGGAGTGCGGCGGGAACTCGGCGAACGGCATCTGGACGTTGGTGTATTGGGGGAGGTCGTCCGTGTCCTGCACGGTCCAGGCGCCGGGGACGTACGCCGACGACCAGGTTTCGGTGAGCGAGGCGTCCGGACTCGGCAGCAGTTGGAAGCGCCAGTCGCCGTCGAGGGAGACCGCCTCGCGGCGGCGGTCGACGGCGTTCATGGGCAACCGCCCCCAGGAGGTCACCTCAGGTGCCTCCCAGGGGCGGAGCGCCAACAGGGGGTCCAGCTCCCTCACTTGATGGCTCCCTTGGCGAGGTCCCCGATGATCTGCCGGGCACCGATCGCGAAGACGATCAGGAGCGGAACGAGTGCGAGCAGGGCTCCGGTCATGACCATTCCGTAGTCCGTGGTGCCGTGGGTGCCGTTGAGCTGGGACAGCGCGACCTGGAGGGTGACGTTGTCCGGGTTGGTGAGGGCGATCAGGGGCCAGGCGTAGTCGTTCCACTGACCCATGAACGTGAAGATGCCGAGGAAGGCCAGGCCGGGGCGGACCACGGGCAGGGCCACGTGCCAGTACTGGCGCAGGAAGTTGGCGCCGTCGATGCGCGAGGCGTCGAGGAGTTCGTCGTGGATCGCGGTCTTCATGTACTGGCGCATCCAGAAGATGCCGAACGCGTTGGCCGCGGCCGGCACGATCAGCGCGGTCATCGAGCCGATCCAGCCGAGCTTCGCCATGATCACGAACTGCGGGATCGCGGACAGCTGCGCCGGCACCATGAAGATGACCATCAGCAGCGCGAACAGCACGTTCTTGCCCGGGAACTGGAACTTGGCGAAGACGAACGCGGCCAGCGAGTCGAAGAACAGGACCAGGAAGGTCACCGAACCCGCCACCAGCAGCGAGTTGAACATCGAGCCGAAGAAGTCGATGTTGTCGAAGAGGCTGCGCGCGTTCTCCAGGAAGTGCGAACTGGGCAGCAGCTTGGGCGGATAGGAGAAGATCTCGCTCGTCGTGTGGGTCGACATGATGACGGCCCAGTAGAACGGGAAGGCCGAGAGCAGCAGCCCGACGACCAGGACGGCGTGCAGCGCGATTCCGCGGCTGCGGGTTCCCTTGATGGATGCCATGGCGCGGCCTCCCTAGTCTTCGCCCCGGCGCTGCACAAGGCGCCAGTTGACGATCGAGAAGATGATGACGACGAGGAAGATGCCCCACGCCACGGCGGCGCCGTAGCCGAAGTCGTTGTTGTCGAAGGTCTGCTGGAAGAAGTAGAGGACCATCGTCTGGCCGGAGTGACCCGGACCGCCCGCGTACGTCGAGTCGTTGGACGTGGTCTGCAGCAGCACCTGCGGTTCGGAGAAGCTCTGCAGACCCGTGACCGTCGAGATGATGAGTACGAACAGCAGCACCGGCCGCATCATCGGGAGCGTGATCCGGAAGAAGGTCTGCACGGGTCCCGCGCCGTCCATGCGGGCCGCCTCGTACAGCTCGCTGGGGATGGTCTGGAGTCCGGCGAGGAAGATGATCGCGTTGTAGCCGGTCCACTGCCAGGTCATCAGCGTGGCGATGGCGATCTTGATGCCCCACGGGGTGTTCAGCCAGGCCACCTGGTCCAGGCCGACCGCCTGCAGAAAGGCGTTCACCAGGCCGAAGTTGGTGGAGAACACCGAGCCGAAGATGATCGCGATGGCGACCACCGAGGTGACGTTCGGCAGGAAGTACGCGAAGCGGTAGACGTTCTTGAAGCGGACCGCCGAGTTGAGCATCACGGCCGTCACCATCGCCAGGAAGATCATGGGGAAGGTGGCCAGCGCCCAGATGATGATCGTGTTCCCGACCGCGTTCCAGAAGTCGGTGTCGCCCAGCAGGTACTGGTACTGCGACAGGCCCGCCCACTCCATCGAGCCCAGGCCGTCCCAGCGGTGCAGGGAGACGTAGAGCGAGAAGCCGACCGGGATCAGGCCGAAGCAGAGGAAGAGCAGATAGAAGGGGGAGATCGCCGCGTACAGGTGCCAGTACTTGCGGAATCCCGTACGCGGGCGGGTGGCCGTCACCGTCTCGACGGTGACCGGGGGCTTGTCCAGTGCGGTGGCCATCAGTAGCTCACCCCCAGGTGCTTCGCGATCCGCCGGCACTTGCTCATGGCGTCACTCCAGGCCTTCTTGGGGTCCTTGCCGAGGACACCGACGTTCTTGATCTCGTCCTTGAGGGGCTGCCCCAGCGCCACGTCGAAGGGGCTGTTGTAGGCGACCGTGATCTCCTGCGCGGCCGGCCCGAAGACGTCCATCGTGACCTGACCGCCGAAGAACGGATCGGGCTGACGGAGCGTCTTGAGGTCGTACGAGGCGGGGGTGGAGGGGAAGAGCCCCGCGTCGGCGAAGCCCTGTGCCTGGTTGGCCGCGTTCAGGATCCACGTGATGATCTGGAACGCCTGCTCGGGTTCGCGGCACTCCTTGGTGATCGACAGGAACGAACCGCCGTTGTTGGAGGGCCGCACCGGCATCTGCGCCACTCGCCAGCGGCCCTTGGTCTTCGGCACCCCGGTCTTGAGGTCGCTCGTCGCCCACGAGGCGCCCAACTGGCTGGGCAGCTTGCCGTCCTGGACCGCCGACAACTGGTCCGGCGTACCGCTCACCAGATCCGAGACGATCTTGCGCTGCTTGGCCTGCACGGCCAGCGCCCAGGCGTCGCGCACATGCTGCTGGTCGCCGATGAAGTGGCGGTCCTTGTCGACGTACCGCTTGCTGCCCTGCTGCACCACGTTCTCGAAGATCGAGTTGACGTCGGTGACCAGGGACGTGCCCGGGATCCGCTTCCGCAGCTGCTCGCCGGCCGCGAAGAACTTCTCCCAGGTGTTCAACTCCTTGGAGACGTCGTCCGGTTCGTACGGCAGGCCGGCCTTCTGGAAGACGGCGAACTGGTAGTAGTGCGCGACCGGACCGCAGTCGATCGGGAAGCCGACCATCGTGCCGTCGTCGGCGATGCCCTGGTCCCACTTCCAGTCCAGGTACTGGCTCTTGTACTTCTCCGCGCCCAGTGTGCGCAGGTCCACGAACTGGTTGGCGTTGGGCAGGTAGGACGCCATGTCCTCGCCCTTGAGGCCCGCGATGTCGGGGACATGGGCGTTGCCCGCCATCGTGGTGATCAGCTTGGACCGGTAGTAGCCGCCGATCTTGATGGCCTGGAGGTCGACGTTGCTGTCGTAGCGGGCCTTGGCGTTCTTCAGGACCGTGTCGCCGAGGCCGCCGTCCCAGTACCACAGGACCATGTTCCGGCCGGTGGAACCGGTCGGAACGGCACAGCCGGACGTCAGGCCGCCGAGCGCCGTGGCGGCCGTACCGGCCAGGCCCGCGCGGAGCAGGCCTCTTCGTGAGAGCCGCACAGCTCCCACCGCCTTTCGGATCTTTTCAGGACGTGCGAACGAGGGGCTTGTGGGGGGCGTTGGGGATCAGTGCTGCCGTGCGGTGTCGCGTGGGGGGAAGGGGTCGTGCCGGGCCGGCGGGGTGACCGGGGCGTGGCGCACCGGCGGGCCGACGTCCGCCGGCAGCCGGTCCGCCAGGAAGCCGTACGCCCGCTTGAGGTCCGGGTCGGTCAGCGAGCGCCACCAGCGGTCGACGCCGTACCAGCCGGGTGCCGCGAGCGCCCCGCCGTGGTGCTGGACCGACAGTCCGGCCGACAGCACGGCGAACCGCAGCCGCTCGGCCAGCGGCCAGCCTGCCAGCGAGGCGGTCACGAAGCTCGCACCGAAGACGTCACCGGCGCCCGTCGCGTCGAGGACGTCGACGTCCAGGGCCGGAACCTCCGCGTACTCGCCGGTGGTCTGGTCGACGGCCACCGCGCCGTCGCCGCCGCGCGTGACCACGGCCACCGGGACCAGCTCGGAGAGCGTGCCGAGGGCCGCCACCGCGCTGTCGGTGCGGGTGTAGGCCATCGCCTCGGTCTCGTTGGGGAGGAAGGCGTGGCACAGCGAGAGCTGGTCGAGCAGGTCCGAGGACCACTGCTGGGTGGGGTCCCAGCCGACGTCGGCGTAGATCTGCGTGCCGTTCGCCGCGGCCTTGGCGAGCCAGGCCCGGGGCTCCGCCTCGATGTGCACGAGTGCGGTGCGCGCCTCGGGCGGGTCGCCCATCAGCGCGTCCTGCGAGTACGGCGGTTCCTGGCCGTGGGTGACCAGGGCCCGGTCGTGGCCGTGCGCGAGGGAGACGGTGACGGGGGTGGGCCAGCCGTCCGCGACGCGGGAGAGCGAGAGGTCGACGCCTTCCTGACCGGCGAGGACCTCATGGCAGTAGGCGCCGTAGAAGTCGTCGCCGAAGACCGTGGCCAGCGAGGTGCGCAGGCCGAACCGGGACGCGGCGACCGCCAGGTTGGCGATGCCGCCGGGGCCGCAGCCCATGCCGGCCGTCCAGATCTCCTCACCGGGCGTCGGGGGCTTGCCGAGACCGGTCAGGACCAGGTCGTAGAAGAGCAGCCCTGTCAGCAGCACGTCGGGCCGATCGTGGTCCTCGGACACGAAGGCGGTCCTCTCGTCAGAACTCTTCAAATTCGATGCAGGGAATCGTGCGCCCCGCTGCGAGATTGGTCAATAGTCGAGCAGAACTGAGCATAGAAATGATTGAAGATGACGAGTAGTGTTCAGCGCGTGCTGGCGGAACGACGACATCAACTCATCCTGCGGGCCCTTCGCTCCGGCGGCCCCGCGGCCGTGACCGATCTCTCCGAGCAGCTGGGCGTGAGCCCGGCCACGATCAGGCGAGACCTGCTCAAGCTGGAGGAGGACGGTCTGCTCACCCGGGTCCACGGCGGCGCCGTGGCCGAGGAGGGCGACCAGCCCTTCGCCGAGGTCGCCGAGGTACGGGTGGCCGAGAAGGACGCGATAGCGGCGCGCGGCGCGGCCATGGTCAAGGACGGTCAGTCGGTGCTGCTCGACATCGGCACCACCGCCTACCGCCTGGCCCGGCAGCTGCACGGCCGCCGCCTCACCGTGATCACCAGCAACCTGGTGGTCTACGAGGAACTCGCCGACGACGAGGGCATCGAGCTGGTCCTGCTCGGCGGCATGGTCCGCCGCGAGTACCGCTCCCTGGTCGGTTTCCTCACCGAGGACAACCTGCGCCAGCTCCATGCCGACTGGCTCTTCCTCGGCACCAGTGGAGTGCGCCCCGGTGGGCAGGTGATGGACACGACGGTCGTCGAGGTGCCGGTCAAGCGAGCCATGATCCAGGCGAGCGACCGGGTCGTCCTCCTCGCCGACCAGGCGAAGTTCCCGGGCACGGGCATGGCGAAGGTCTGCGGTCCCGAGGACCTGGACGTGGTGGTGACGAACGCGCCGGTCGACGCGGCGACCCGCTCCTCCTTCGAGGAGGCGGGCGTCGAGATCGTGCTGGCAGGAAAGGTGCAGGCGTGAAGCTGACGATTCTGGGCGGCGGCGGATTCCGGGTCCCGCTCGTGTACGGGGCGCTCCTGACGGACCATGCCGAGGGCCGGGTCACCCAGGTGGTGCTGCACGACCTGGACGCGGGCCGCCTCTCGGCGGTGACCCGGGTCCTGGCCGAACAGGCCGCGGCCGTGCCGGACGCCCCGGAGGTGACCGCGACGACCGACCTCGACGAGGCACTGCGCGGCGCCGACTTCGTCTTCTCCGCGATCCGCGTCGGCGGCCTGGAAGGCCGGGCGAACGACGAGCGGGTGGCGCTCGCCGAGGGCGTGCTCGGTCAGGAGACGGTGGGCGCGGGCGGCATCGCCTACGGACTGCGCACCGTGCCGGTCGCCGAGGACATCGCCCGCCGCGTGGCACGCCTCGCGCCCGACGCCTGGGTCATCAACTTCACCAACCCCGCGGGCCTGGTCACCGAGGCCATGTCCCGCCACCTCGGCGACCGTGTCATCGGCATCTGCGACTCCCCGGTCGGCCTCGGCCGCCGTATCGCCCGTGTTCTCGGCGGCAACCCGAAGGAGGCGTGGATCGACTACGTCGGTCTCAACCACCTCGGCTGGGTCCGCGGCCTGAAGATCGCCGGGCGCGACGAACTGCCCCGGCTGCTCGCCGACCCCGACCTGCTCGGCTCCTTCGAGGAGGGCAAGCTCTTCGGCGTCGACTGGCTCCAGTCCCTCGGCGCGATCCCGAACGAGTACCTGCACTACTACTACTTCAACCGCGAGGCCGTCCGCTCCTACCAGCAGGTGGAGAAGACCCGCGGCGCCTTCCTGCGCGACCAGCAGGCGAGCTTCTACGACGGGATGCGCGACCCCGGCGCCCGCGCGCTGGCCGCCTGGGAGTCCACCCGCGCCGAGCGCGAGGCCACCTACATGGCCGAGAACCGCGAGACCGCGGGCGCCGGCGAGCGCGACGCCGACGACCTGTCCGGCGGCTACGAGAAGGTCGCCCTGGCGCTGATGCGGGCCATCGCCCGCGACGAGCGCACCACCCTGATCCTCAACGTCCGCAACGCCGGCACCCTCTCCGCCCTGGACGGGGAAGCCGTCATCGAGGTCCCCTGCCTGGTCGACGCCAACGGCGCCCACCCGGTCACGGTGGACCCGCTGCCCGACCACGCCACCGGCCTGGTCTGCGCGGTGAAGGCGGTCGAGCGCGAGGTGCTCGCCGCCGCCGAGTCCGGGTCCCGCGCCACCGCCGTGAAGGCGTTCGCGCTGCATCCGCTCGTCGACTCGGTCAACGTGGCCCGTCGGCTCGTCGAGGGGTACACCGGGGTCCACCCGGGCCTGGCGTATCTTAAGTAGCCGACCGCCGGAAAGCGCTTTCCATCCTTCTTCTGGAGACTTCCATGCACGACGAACGCCGCCGGATCGAGGAGCGCGTCGAGCGCCTCCACAACCAGCGCATCAAGCCCGCGATCTACGCCGCCTCCGTCCCCTTCGAGGTGGAGGCCTGGCAGGCGCCGGGCGAGCCGGTGCCCTTCGAGGAGGCGTCCGCCGCTCCGTACGAGCCCTTCGCGATGGAGACCCCCTGGGGTCCGCCGTGGGGGACGACCTGGTTCCGGATGCGCGGGCAGGTGCCCGCGGAGTGGGCCGGGAAGCGCGTCGAGTCGGTCATCGACCTCGGCTTCGTGGGCGACTGGCCCGGCAACCAGGCCGAGGCGCTGGTCCATCTGACCGACGGGACACCGCTGAAGGCGGTCAACCCGCTCAACCAGTACGTGGCGATCGCCAACCCGGCGGTCGGCGGGGAGCAGATCGACTACCTGGTCGAGGCCGCCTCCAACCCCGACATCCTCGCCAACGACTTCGCGGCGCCGACCCCGCTCGGTGACGTCCTCACCGCGGGCGACAAGCCGCTCTACACCTTCAAGCGCGCCGACCTCGCCGTCCTCGACGAGAACGTCTTCCACCTCGACCTCGACATCCAGGTGCTGCGCGAGCTCATGCTGGAGCTGGGCGAGCACGACCCGCGCCGGCACGAGATCATGCACGCCCTCGACCGCGCCATGGACCTGCTCGACCTGGACGACATCGCCGGCTCGGCCGTGGCCGTGCGCGAGGCCCTGGCGCCCGTGCTCGCCAAGCCCGCCAACGCCAGCGCGCACATCGTCTCCGGCGTCGGCCACGCGCACATCGACTCCGCCTGGCTCTGGCCGATCCGCGAGACCAAGCGCAAGACCTCCCGCACCTTCTCCAACGTCACCTCGCTGGCCGACGAGTACGAGGACTTCATCTTCGCCTGCTCGCAGGCCCAGCAGTACGAGTGGGTCCGCGACAACTACCCGCAGGTCTGGGCCCGCATCCAGGAGTCCGTCAAGAAGGGCCAGTGGGCGCCGGTCGGCGGCATGTGGGTCGAGGCCGACGGCAACCTGCCCGGCGGCGAGGCCGTCGCCCGTCAACTCATCCACGGCAAGCGGTTCTTCATCGAGCACTTCGGCGTCGAGACCAAGGGCGTCTGGCTGCCCGACTCCTTCGGCTACAACGCGGCCTACCCGCAGCTCGCCAAGCTCGCGGGCAACGACTGGTTCCTCACGCAGAAGATCTCCTGGAACCAGACCAACAAGTTCCCCCACCACACCTTCTGGTGGGAGGGCATCGACGGCACCCGCATCTTCACCCACTTCCCGCCGGTCGACACCTACAACGCCCGCTTCAGCGGCGAGGAGATGTCCCGCGCGGTCCGCAACTACCAGGAGAAGGGCAACGCCACCCGCTCCCTGGCCCCCTTCGGCTGGGGCGACGGCGGTGGCGGCCCGACCCGCGAAATCATGGAGCGCGCCCGCCGGTTGAAGGATCTGGAGGGCTCCGCGAAGGTCGAGATCGAGCACCCCGACGCCTTCTTCGCCAAGGCCCGCGAGGAGTACCCGGACGCCCCCGTCTGGGTCGGCGAGCTCTACCTGGAGCTGCACCGCGCCACCTACACCTCGCAGGCCCGCACCAAGCAGGGCAACCGGCGCAGCGAACACAAGCTCCGCGAGGCCGAGTTGTGGGCGACCACGGCCGTCCTGCACGCACCGGACTACGCCTACCCGTACGAGAAGCTCGACCGCCTGTGGAAGACGGTCCTGCTGCACCAGTTCCACGACATCCTGCCGGGCTCCTCGATCGCCTGGGTGCACCGCGAGGCCGAGGCCGAATACGCGCGGGTGGCACAGGAGGTGGAGGTGCTGACCGCCGAGGCGGTGGCCGCGCTGGGCGCCGACGGGACCCGGGTGTTCAACGCCGGCCCCTTCGACCGCGCCGAGGTCGTGCGGACGGCCGCGGGTGTCGCCGCGTACGTCGAGGTCCCGGGCAGCGGCAGCGCGCCCCTCACCGACGCCGAGCCCCCGCAGCCGGTGACCGTCACGGGCCGCGTCCTCGACAACGGCCTGATCCGCGTCGAGGTCGCCGAGGACGGCACGCTCTCCTCCGTGCGCGACCTGCGCGCGGGCGGCCGTGAAGTCCTCGCCGAACAGGGCAACTTGCTGCGTCTGCACACCGACCTCCCGAACTACTGGGACGCCTGGGACGTCGACAAGCACTACAAGAACCGCTACACGGACCTGCTGGACGCCGACTCCGTCGAGATCGCCGACGAGGACCCGCTGCTCGGCTCGATCCGCGTCACGCGCTCCTTCGGCAAGGGCTCGAAGATCACCCAGACGATCACGGTCCGCGCGGGCAGCCCCCGGATCGACTTCGAGACGGACATCGACTGGCACGAGGCCGAGAAGTTCCTCAAGGCCGGCTTCCCCGTCGACATCCGCGCCCCGCACTCCTCCGCGGAGATCGCCTTCGGCCACGTCCAGCGGCCCACGCACACCAACACCAGCTGGGAGGCGGCCCGTTTCGAGGTCTCCGGCCACCGCTGGGTGCACATCGGCGAGCCCGGCTACGGCGTCGCCGTCATCAACGACTCGACCTACGGCCACGACGTCTCCCGCACGGTCCGCGAGGACGGCGGTACGACCACCACGGTCCGCCTCTCCCTCGTCCGCGCCCCGCGCGTCCCGGACCCCGGGGCCGACCAGGGCCGCCACCGCTTCACCTACGCACTGCTGCCCGGCGCGAGCATCGAGGACGCGGTCGCCGAGGGGTACGCCCTCAACCTCCCGCTGCGCATCGCCGATTCGGCGGGCACCCCGGAGCCGGTCGTCTCGGTGACCGGCGACGGCGTCACCGTCGAGGCGGTCAAGCTCGCCGACGACGAGTCCGGCGATGTCGTGGTGCGGCTCTACGAGTCCCGCGGCGGCCGTGCCCAGGGCGTCCTGCGCCCCGGCTTCCCGCTCGCGGGCGCCGAGGTGACCGACCTCCTGGAGCGACCCCTGGAGACTGCCTCCGTCGAGGATGGCGGTGTCCTGGTCGAGCTGCGCCCCTTCCAGATCCTCACGCTGCGCCTGAAGCGGGCCGGGGTGAGCTGACCTTGGCCATGCAACCCTGGTTCACCGACGCCAAGTTGGGGATCTTCGTGCACTGGGGCATCTATGCCGTCGACGGCGTCCAGGAGTCCTGGTCGTTCTACGACGACATCGTGCCGCACGACCGGTACATGTCCCAGCTGGAGCGCTTCACCGGCGCCAAGTACGACCCGCGCGCCTGGGCGGACCTGTTCGCCCGGGCGGGCGCGAAGTACGCGGTCCTGACGAGCCGTCACCACGACGGAGTCGCCCTGTGGGACACGGAGTTCGGCGACCTCAACCTCGGCCGGGACTATCTGACCGGCTATGCCGAGGCGCTGCGCGAGAAGGACCTCAAGGTCGGCTTCTACTACTCGCACTCCGACTGGAACCACCCCGACTACGCCTCCACGCGCAAGCCGGGCCGCCCGCCGGAGCAGGAGGACAACCGCTACTCCGAGGTCGCCGCCGAGCACGAGGACCTGGCGGCCTGGGAACGCTTCCTCGTCTACCGCGACGGCCAGATCCGCGAACTGGCCTCTCGGTACCGCCCCGACCTGATGTGGTTCGACGGCGAGTGGGACCGCAGCGAGGAGCAGTGGCGGATCCCCGAGCTGGCCGCGCTCATCCGGTCGTACACGCCGGATGTCGTCTTCAACGCGCGCATGCTCAGCGAGGGCGACTACGCCACCCCCGAGCAGGGCGCCCCCATCGTGCCGCCGGACGGCCCGTGGGAGCTGTGCCTGACGATCAACGACTCGTGGGGCTTCCAGCACCACGACCACAACCACAAGTCGCTCGCGCAGCTCGTCCGCTACTTCACCGAGACCATCGGTGGCGGCGGCAACCTGCTGCTCGACGTCGGCCCGATGGAGGACGGCACCATCCCGCAGCCGCAGGTCGAGCGGCTGGAGGGGCTGGGGGAGTGGATCCGCAAGCACTCCGAGGCCGTGTACGGGACCGTGCGCGGACTGCCGGCCGGGCACCACTACGGGCCCAGCACGCTGTCCGCCGACGGCCGGACCCTCTACCTCACGCTGTTCGACGCCCCGCGCGCCGAGATCGGGGTACGGGGGCTGGCCACGAAGGTCCGCCGCGTGAGTGTGCTCGGCAGTGGCACGGAACTCGCCCACCGGGTGGTCGGCGGCCTGCACGAGGCCGTCGGCGTGGTGTGGATCGACCCGCCCGGCGCGGCGGACCTCGACCCGTACGCCACCGTGCTCGCGGTCGAGCTGGACGGGGAGCTGGAGCTGTACCGGGGTGCCGGGCGGTTCTGAAGCTGCACCGGGGCGCCGGGAGGTTCTGATTCTCCCGGCGTGCTGATTCCCATGGAGAATTAAGAGAACGGTAAGTCCCCTGGTCAAGGGCCGCATTTAGGCTCCTCTGGCCAGGGGTGTTCCTTTTTTGGACACCTGGAGTTCGCCTGCCGCGCCTGAGATGCGCCGGTAAGGCGAGAGAAAGGTGTGAGCGTGCGCGACCCGCGAATGTCCGCGATAGGGAAGGGCCTCAGGCGCCGGGGACGCCTCATGGCCGAGGCGGTGAGCCCGCCGCGGCGGAGCCTGGACGCGATGCCCGCGCCCCGCTCCGCCCCCAAGAACCCGACGGCCACGAAGAGTTCGGCCACGTCGTCGTACACCGCCCCGTGCGCACCGCGGCTGGTCGAGTCGCCGGTCTTCGTGCTCTCCTCGGTCCGCTCGGGGTCGACGCTGCTGCGGGTCCTGCTCAACAGCCACAGCCGGATCCGCGCCCCGCACGAGATGCATCTGCGCACCCTGCACGTCGACCTGAGCCGCACGTTCAGCGCGGACGCGATGCAGGCCCTCCAACTCGACAAGGACGAGCTGGAGCACATGCTGTGGGACCGGGTGCTGCACCTGGAACTCACCCGCAGCGGCAAGGACGTCATCGTCGACAAGACCCCGCCCAACACCCTCATCTGGCCGCGCCTGCACCGATGTTGGCCCGACGCCCGCTACATCCTGTTGCTGCGGCACCCCGGCGCGATCGTCGCGTCCCTCACCGACCGCCGCAAGGACCCGGACCACGAGGCCATCCGCGCCGAAGTCCTGTGCTACGCCGAGAAGTTGGAGGAGGCCCGGCAGGGTCTCGACGCCGCCCACGTCATCACGTACGAGGACCTCACCGCCGACCCGGAGCGGGTCACGCGCGGGCTGTGCGACCACCTCGGGGTCGCCTGGGAGCCCGCCATGCTGGACTACGGCAGCAAGGACCACGGGACCTTCCGCCCCCAGCTCGGCGACTGGTCCAGCACCATCAAGTCGGGCCGCATCCAGCCCGCCAGACCCGCCGACGCCACGGCCGAACTGCCGCCGAGGCTCGTGGAGTTGGCGAAGGCGTGGGGGTACCCGGGCTAGCGGGCACCCCCACGCGTCCGATCTCTTGACGGACTGTCCGTTCTCCTGACGGACTAGCCGGTGAAGCCGGCCGTGATCGAGGTGAACTGCCAGGTGTTCTGGCTGATGCCGGAGCAGTTGCTCACCACGCCGCCGCCCGGGCACGGCCGGTCGCGGTTGACCGCCCAGAACGCGAGACGGGCGATGTGGTGACTGTTCGACCAGTCCTTGATCTGGGTCCAGATCGCGGGCGTGGTGTTCTCCTGCTGGTCGGACAGGCCGTTCATGCCCGAGATGCCGATGTGGGAGTACGCGGTGGCGTCGTCCCAGCCGAACGTCGACTTCAGCTTGGTCTTCAGGCCCTCCGCCGCGTTGACGGTGTTGCCGTACATGTCCGCGCCGCCGCCGAAGTCGAACGGCATGATGGTGAAGACGTCGATGTTCGCGCCGAGCGACTGGGCCTGCTCGATGAGCCGGTTGCCGTAGTAGGTCGGCCCGGTGGTCGACGTCCCGAAGGTGACGATGGTCTTGAGGCCGGGGTTGTTGGCCTTGACCGTCTTCAGGGCGGTGAGGATCTTCGCCTGCGTGGCCTCGTTCTCGAACTCGTCGGTGTTCTCGATGTCCATGTCGACGGCCTTGAGCCCGTAGGCGTCGATCACCTTCTGGATCGCTCCGGCCAGCGCGCTCGCGGAGGAGCAGTTGGCGCCGAGCTTGCTGCCCTGCCAGCCGCCGAACGACGGGACGATGTCACCGCCGGCCGAGCGGATCTGGTTGATCGCGGTCTGGTCGACGCCGCCGGTCAGCGCCCGCTGGCCGTCCCAGGCGGGGTTGCAGCCGCCGGAGTCCAGCACGAAGGCCATCGTGAACCACTTGACGCCGGTCGCGGCCATCACCGTGGTCGGGCTCGGCGGGTCGCCCCAGCCCTCGAAGAGGTAGGGCGCGGCCTGCTTGAACCCGGTGGGGGTGCCGGTGCCCGCGTCCGTCGTGACGCTCACGGAGTTGGAGGCCGCCGAGGAGTTGCCGGCCGCGTCACGCGCCCGGACGGTGAAGGTGTAGGCGGTGCTGGGCGAGAGCCCGCTGACCGTCGCCGTCGTACTGGAGACGCTGAGCACCTGACTGGAGCCGGCGTAGATGTCGTAGGCCGTGACACCTACGTTGTCCGTCGAGGCGTTCCACTTCAGCGACACGCTCGACGAGGTCTTGCCGGTGGAGCTGAGCGCGCCGGGTGTCGTGGGCGCCTGGGTGTCGTTGCTGCCGCCGGGCCCGTCCAGGCTGATGTCGTCGGCGTAGTAGGTGCCCTGCGCGTACCAGCCGTGCGTGTAGATCGTCGCGCTGGTCTGCGAGGCGCCGGTGGTGAAGGAGACGCTCAACTGGCTGTACGCCGACGGGGACGTGGTCCACGTCGAGGCGCCGCCGTTCACGCCGAGGTAGACGTAGGAGCCGCGGACCCAACCGGTCAGCGCGTACGTCGTGTTCGGCTGGACCGCGACGGTCTGGCTGCACTGCGCGATGTCGCTCGAACTCACCGCGCCCTGAAGGGCTTTGGTGCCCCCGTGGACGGGGGAGGAGACGACCGAGCCCAGGTTGCCGGTGCAGGTCCAGGGGGAGAGAGCACCCGACTCGAAGCCGGGGTTGGGGAGGATGTTGGCCGCTTCGGCCGTGGTCGGCAGGGCGACGGCTCCGGCGAGCGCGAGAGCGGCGGTGCCGAGGAGTGCGAGGAGTCGACGTTCGGGACGTCTGAGTGGGTTACGCACGCGATCTCCCTGAAGTAATGGGGATGTTCGGGAGTGCAGACTCGGGAGTACCGAGCAGAGCGGGGTGCGTCACCCAAGTTGGTATGGACCAATCGCGGTGTCAAGGTGCTGCGGTGCGATTGGTCCAGACCGGTATGAAGTTGTTCGTCCGGGCGTGATCCGCCGGGTATCCCCGGCGTCCCGAGCGCGCTCCGCCGGGCAGGTCCTAGAAGGACGCGCCCGCGTGGCTGCCGGCCGACTGCGGGGCGACCTCGACGGACTCGGCCGGCTGCTGCGCGGGCATCGCCGGCAGAGGCGCCTGCTCGTCCTCGTCCAGCCGCTGGTGCGACACCGACCGCGGGCGCAGCTGACGCGGCCCGGACACCACCGTGTAGTCCTGGCCGAGGAACGGCGGGACGATTTCGCCCGGGTCCTCGCCGAGCGCCAACTGCACAGCCGCCCAAGGGGCGTTGACCCCGCACAGCGACAGCTGGTGCAGCCCGCCGGCGGGCCGTGTGTTGACGTCCATCAGCACCGGGCGGTCACCGAACATCCGGAACTGGATGTTGGACAGATAGTGCAGCCCGAAGCCCTCCGCGATCCGCCGTGCCGGCTCCAGCCACTGCTCGTGCAGCGTGAACCCGCGCCGCCGACCGTTCTTCGTCCGGCCGATCGCCAGCCGCACCCGGTTGTCGGGACCGGTGAGGCAGTCCACCGACACCTCCGGCTCCTCAAGACGCGGCATCACCAGCCAGTCGACCGGCTCGTCGGTCTCCTTGAGCGCGCCGAGCACCAGATCCAGCGGCACGTACGAGCTCGGGAACCCGGTCAGATGCATCATCGAGAACGGCGTACGCGTGATGACCCGGAAGCCCACCCCGCCCGCACCGGACGCCGGCTTGAAGCACGCCTTGTGTCCGTCGGCCTCCAACTCCTCGACGGCGGCGAGGAGTTCGTCGGCGTTGCGGACACGGAACCACGACGGCACGGGCACGCCGATCGCCTGCACGGCCTCGTAGGCGATCACCTTGTCGTGGAAGACGGCGACCGCCTCGGGCGGCGGGGCCAGCAGTGCGGTGCCGACCGACTCGAAGTCGGCGCGGTGCGCGACGATCGCCGACTGGTGCAGCCGGGGCACGAAGACATCGATGCCACGGCGCTGGCACTGGTCGAGCGCGAACTCGACGTAGGCGGCCGGGGACAGGCCCGCGGGCTCCAGTTCGGCGGTGTCGGCGGCGGCCAGCACGGGAGAGTCCGCGTCCCCGTGCGTCGCATGGATCTCGACGGCGCGATCGCTGGGATTTCGCCGCAGCTGATCCATGAAGAACACGTTCTCCGCGTACGTGCGGTTGAGCCAGACGCGTACGCGAGAGACCATGCAGGCCGCCTTTCACGGTTCGCGGGCAGGGCAAAGCAGGCCCGTGCCCGGGCAGGGAGGAGGAAGGGTCGCCAAACCAGCCCTGTGTGAAGGGAAGTTCGTGGCGGTGGTGTTGGGGCGATCATACGGCTTCGAAAGGGTGCCGCGTGCAACGTACGTGTTACGGATTTTCCGATCATGCCCACCCGGATCAGGAGTTCCGCGCACGTCGACCGGGTCCGCGCCGGACCGCCTTGTCGGGGCGCCGCGAATATGTTGTCGTGGTCCCGACCGGTGCGCGTGGGACGCGCCGGTCTGCGGAGGGGGCGCGAGGTGACGTCGACGGCCGGTGGTGCCGGACAGCTGCTGGCCATCAGTGACCTGCACATCGGATACGCCGAGAACCGCGCCCTCGTCGAGGAGATGCGGCCGGACACCGACGAGGACTGGCTGCTCGTGGCCGGCGACGTCTCCGAGAGCGTGGCCGACATCCGCTGGGCGCTGAAGACCCTCGCGAGCCGCTTCCGCAAGGTGGTCTGGGCGCCCGGCAACCACGAGCTGTGGACCCACCCCAAGGACCCCGTCACCCTGCGCGGCACCGCCCGCTACGAGCACCTGGTCACCATGTGCCGGGAACTGGGCGTGACCACCCCGGAGGACCCGTATCCCGTCTGGGAAGGACCCGGCGGCCCGGTCGCCGTGGCCCCGCTCTTCCTGCTGTACGACTACTCGTTCCTGCCGGCCGGCTGTGTCACCAAGGCACAGGGGCTGGAGTACGCGTACAAGACCGGCATCGTCTGCAACGACGAGTACCTCCTGCACCCCGACCCGTTCCCGAGCCGCGAGGCCTGGTGTCGGGCCCGGGTCGCCGAGACCGAACGCCGGCTCGCCGAGATCCCCGACGACCTGCCCACGGTCCTCGTCAACCACTACCCGCTGGACCGGCACCCCACCGACGTCCTGTGGCACCCCGAGTTCGCCATGTGGTGCGGCACCGAGCTCACCGCCGACTGGCACCGCCGGTTCCGGGTCGCGACCATGGTCTACGGACACCTGCACATCCCGCGCACCACCTGGCACGAGGGCATCCGCTTCGAGGAGGTGTCGGTCGGCTATCCGCGGGAGTGGCGCAAGCGGTCGCAGCCGCCGGGCAGGCTGCGGCGGATTCTGCCGTACGACCCGGGCGCGTCGGACGTGTCGAAGGAGGTCGGGACCCGGTGATCGAGGAGCTGCTGCCGCCCGAGGTGGTCGCCGTGGAAGTGCTCGGCGACGACGGGAGCGAACCCGCCCCGCTGTACCCGGAGGAGGCGGCGGTGGTGGAGCGGGCCGTCGCCAAGCGCCGCCGCGAGTTCGCCCTGGTCCGCGCCTGCGCGCGCCGCGCCATGGAGAAGCTCGGTGTGCCCCCGGGGCCCTTGCTGCCCGGCGAGCGTGGCGCACCAGGCTGGCCCGCCGGACTGGTCGGCAGCATGACCCACTGCGACGGCTACTGCGCCGCCGCCCTCGTCCGCGCCGGCGACCTCGCCTCCCTCGGCATCGACGCCGAACCCCACGGGCCGCTCCCCGAGGGAGTCCTGGACGCCGTGTCCCTGCCCGCGGAGGCGGTCCGGCTGCGGGCGCTGGCCCAGGAGCGCCCCGGCGTCCACTGGGACCGGCTGCTGTTCAGCGCCAAGGAGTCCGTCTACAAGGCGTGGTTCCCCCTCACCGGGCAGTGGCTGGAGTTCACCGAGGCCGACATCGAGGTCTTCCTCGACCCCGGCGAACCCCTGCACGGCACCTTCCGCGCCGAACTGCTCGTGCCGGGCCCGCTGGTCGGCCGACGGCGCGTCAGCCACTTCGAGGGCCGCTGGACAGTCCAGCGCGGCCTGGTGGCGACGGCGATCAGCGTGCCGCACGCCACCACCTGAACCGCGGTCACGACGGCTCCTAGCCGCCGGGGCACCAGCTCTGCAGCAGTCGGAAGAACTCCTCCTCGTTGCCCTGCAACCCGGCGTCCGCCAGCGCCCGTTCCGCCTCCGCCAGGACGGCGGGCGGGACGACGGGTGGTCGGTGGGTCTCCGGCGGGCCGTCGGCGTCGAAGGCGGCTCGCACGGTGTGCAGCAGTCGCATGTAGGCCTGCACGGCGGTGCGCTCGCGGTCGGTCAGAACGGCGGTGGGCATCATCGGGCGGCTCCTTCTGGATCGGCGTCGTCGGTCGCTCGTCCCAAGCTTGCCGTCCACCACTGACAATCGGGTTTCGCCGCCTTCCGGTTCGCCCGCTTAGCGGAGGCGAAACGTCCCCGAAATCCCTTGTGGGAAAGCAGTCCTACGCTGGGAGAAAGAGCTTTCGGCCGTGTTCCGCACGGTCATGGAACGGGAGGCGAACGCGTGGTCGACGTCCCGCGTCGGCGCCCGGTGCGCGCCGTACGGCTGCGTCCGGTGGGCGACGACGAACTCGAACTGCGGTACCGCGTCGTGCACGGCTACCGGCGCGCCTTCCGCATGGCCGGCGAAGGGCCCGCGCTGGTCCTCATCCACGGCATCGGCGACTCGTCGGCGACCTGGACCGAACTGATCCCCGACCTCGCCCGCACCCACACCGTCATCGCGCCCGACCTGCTCGGCCACGGCGCTTCCGACAAGCCCCGCGCCGACTACTCGGTGGCCGCGTACGCCAACGGGGTGCGGGACCTGTTGACGGCCCTCGGCATCGAGTCGGCCACCCTGGTCGGGCACTCGCTGGGCGGGGGAGTGGCGATGCAGTTCGCCTACCAGTTCCCCGAGCGCACCGAGCGGCTCATCCTGGTGAGCGCCGGAGGTGTGGGGTGCGAGGTCAACCCCCTGCTGCGGCTGGTCTCGCTGCCGGGCGCGCATCTCATGCTGTCGTCCCTGCGGCTGCCGGGGATGCGGCTCCAAGTCGGCCTGACGATACGGCTGATGAAGCTGCTGAACACCGACCTGGGGCAGGACGCCGGCGAGTGGCTGACGCTGGTCGACGCCCTGCCCGACGAGACCGCGCGCAATGCCTTCGTACGTAGCCTGCGCGCGGTCGTCGACTGGCGCGGGCAGGTCGTCACCATGCTCGACCGGTGCTATCTGACCGAGGGCATGCCGACCATGCTGCTGTGGGGCGACCGGGACAGCGTGGTGCCGGTGCGGCACGCGTACGGGGCGCACGAGGCGATGCCGGGCAGCCGCCTGGAGATCTTCGAGGGCGCCGGGCACTTCCCCTTCCACAGCGATCCCGGGCGATTCGTGTCGCTGGTCGAGGAGTTCACCCGGACCACGGATCCGGCCGACTGGAGCCGCGAGCACTGGCGGGAGCTGCTCTGCGAGGGACAGCCGGACACGGACACGGCGTACGGCCGGGCGGCGGAGGCGGATCTGCGGGAGGCGAGTGAGCGCAGTGCCACGTGACGGTGTGCGGATGCGGATGCGGGTGCCAGTGAGCGGGTGCGATTGCGAGTGCCGGTGCGCAGGGTGAGCGGCGCTCGGTAACGCGCCGCTCCGGTACGGGATTTGACCGCGCGCGGCGCTCTGTCACCGCGCGTAGCGTTTCAGCCCTGTGGCCCCAGATACCCCAGGGATGCTCCGATGCGGCCCGCCAGGTGGTCGCGCTGCACCGGGCCGCGCAGCCCCGAACCGGCGAGCCACGTACGGCACTTGCTGGCCAGCAGCAGCCCGAAGGCCTCGGCCTCCTGCTCCTCGGCCTGGTCGAAGTGGCTGCGGGCGGCGACCGCGCGGACGGTGGCCAGCAGGTCCGCCCCGTCGTCCAGGAGTCGGGCCGCGACCTTGGCGCCCTCGACGTGATGGCCGTGGTGGCCGGCCTGCATGTGCCACAGCTCGTGGCCCAGGATCACCAACTGGTGGTCGGGCGCGGTGCGTTCCTCGATGACGACGAGGTCCTGGTCGGTCATGTCGAGCCACAGGCCGCTGGCCGTCGCCGTGGGGAAGGCCGCCGTGCGGAAGTGCACCGGACGGCCGCGGCGCCTGCTCATCGCGGAGCACAAAGCGCCGTACAGGTCCGCCGGTGGCGCGGGCGCGGGCAGCGTGAGCTCCGTGACCAACTCGCCGCACAGGCGGCGCATCTGCTTGCCGATGCCCACAGTTCTCCCCCGGCTCACGACTCGGGCCGCTTGACGCTCTCCAGGAGCATGTCCAGCCACTCCGCGACCTTGTCGCGGTGCTGGTCGGTGGGGAGTTGGGCGGCCCGCCAGGCGATCCCGCGCACCCCGTGGTCCTGCAGCAGCCGCTCCAGCGGATCCTGGCCGGTGCCGTCCGCCTCCCGCTCGGCGAGCTTCTGCAGCAGCTCCTGCTCGGTGCTCTGCAGGGCGCCGGTGAGGGCCTCGGGGTCCTCGGCGGTCAGGAAGCCCGCGTGCACCCGGAAGAAGCGCTGGATGGCGTCGCAGTGCTCCATGGTGGGGCGCCGGTCGCCGTTGATGAGCGCGCCGGCCTGCTGGCGGGACATGCCCGCGCCGTCGGCGATCTCCTGCTGGGTGTATTTGCGGCCGTTGGGCTTCAGGCGGGTACGGCGCAGCAGGCCGAGGCGCTGGAGGAAGCGGGCCTGGACGTCGGGTTCGCCCGCCGGACGGCCGTTCAGCAGATCCCTGACCACCGGCTGCGGCACTCCGGAGGCGGCGGAGAGGCGGCCGACGTCGAAGACCTCCGTGTGCGCGACGCCGAGGCGGTCGGCGAGCGCGGCGACGCGAGCGACGACGGCCGGCAGCGCAGCGGTCGCCGTGGTGCCCGGACCCTCGAAGCCATCCGTCACCGACAGATCTCCTACGTTTCTCACCGGCTTTTCACAAGCCGTTGCCGTGAACCCGACGGACATTACCCGTAGGTTCGAACTCACATCCAGGTCTCGCCACAACTGTGGCCAATTTAAGCCGTCAACAGGCACGGAATGCCACGATAGTTGACACGGCTCGCGTCGGGACCGCAGGATCAAGGCGCCGCGTGAAGGCCGCATAGGCAAGAGGGGTGACCTCCCGATGGCGTATCAGGCAGGAGGGCAGCGGCCGGCACCGCGGCCCGTCCCCGAGAGTCCCGAGGCCCAGGCGTATCTGCAGGACTACGCCACCCTCGTGGAGGCTGTCCCCTTTCCGTCCGTCGTCTTCGACCACCGCTGGGACGTGGTTCTCTCCAACAGTGCATTCGCGTCACTTTTCCGCGAGATGAGCCCGCATCCGACCGCGATGCCGGGCGACAACCTGCTCCGTTTCGTGCTGTTCCACCCGGACGCGGGCACGGTCCTCGGCGATCACGAGTCGCTGTGGTGCCTGCCGATGCTGGCGCACTTCTCGTCCGCCGTGGAGCGGTGCGCGCACGACCATGGACTTCAGGCCATTCGGCGCGAGATCGCCCAGGACCCGATCATGGAGGCCGCCTACCGGCAGGGCCTGCCGCACTGGATGTGCGTGGCCGGGGAGGACGCCCTGGAGCAGGACGGTGTCGTGCGGCCCGTGCACCATCCCGATCCGCGCTGGGGCGCCACCGAGTGCCGGGTGGTGGACGAGACACCGCGCACGCTGCGCGAGATGGGATACCGGCGGCTGACGCTGGTGCTGCGCGAGACCCGCCGTGAGCGGTCCCGGCCGCGCGGTGCCAGGTCCACGGCCGCGCATCTCAGGGTGGTCCCCACCCCCGAGACCTGACCGGGCACCGTCGGCGTTCAGGTCGCCGACGGCGCCTAGTCAGTGAACCTCCGCCCGGCGGGCGGTCGTCACCAGGACCAGCGGGATGCCGTGGCACGGGAACAGCCGCACCCCGTCGAGGTCCGCGGCACGCGAGCGCTCCAACACCCCCGCGAAATCAGGGCCCTTGGTCAGCGAGCCGGCGAGATGGGCGGGGTCCGCGGAGGCCGCCACCCGGCCGCGCGCGTTCACCAGATACGCCGGTCCCGGCAGCCCTCGTAGCAACGGCAGGGCGGCCGCCTCGAAGTGCCGCAGGTACACGTCCGCCGCGGCCACGCCGACGAAGCGGCCCGCCACCTCGACGGGCGCGGAGAGCGTGAGGCTGTACTCGTCCGAGCAGAGGTAGTCGACGTACGGGCCCGCCACCGCGCGCCGGCCGGTGTCGCGGGGCAGCGCGAACCAGTCCCAGTGCGTGTAGTCCGAGTACGCGGAGTGCTGCGGGTCGAGGTCCAACAGGAGGGGTTTCACGTCCCCTTGGGCGCCGGTCTGCCACCACTCCAGCCAGGCCGGCACGTCCGACAGCAGACCCGGGGCGGCGACGAAGCCGACGCCGGAGACCAACTCCTGCCGGGTCAGGCGCAGATGGAGACCGGGGCGGAGCGCGGCCAGGTCGGCGGTCGCGGGGCGGCGCCGCAGGGCGGCCACCCGGGTCAGCAACTCCGTTGCGTCCACGCGGGTTTCGGCGACCGCGTCGAACACCGCCTCCAGCGCGTCGCCCACCCGCGCGGCCATCTGTTCCTCGGCCTGTTCCCCGGCGGACGCGACGAGCGTCGGGGTCGCCGTGCCGACGAGGCCGGGGCTGCTGCTCATGGGGCCCTCCAGCGGACGGGGACCGGTGCGGCGCGGCTACAGGGCGAGGCGTACGGCGATGAGCCGCGCCGTCGACTCCTGGACGCACCGCTCGGCCAGTTCCCTGGCCGAATCGTGGGCCCCATCTTGCACCGCCGAGATTACGGAGCGGTGACGGTCCGCCACCTCTTCACGATATTCGTCGTCGCCGAGCACAAGGCACAGCAGCGCCCCGACCTCCGTCTGCAGCGCGACCTGCTCCCGGGTGAGCCGGGCGGACTGCGCGGCGGCGGCCAGCTCCACATGGAAGCGTCCGTACATCCGGGAACAGGCCGCGGGGTCCGGTGCCTCGCTCAACTCGGTGGCGGTGCGGTGCAGTTGGACGAGGTCGTCGGGTTCCGTGCGGTCCGCGGCGAGGCGGGCCGAGGCGCCCGACAGGGCCGCCCAGTGGTCGCCCAGGTCGCGCAGCTCCTCCGGACTCCAGCCGCGCAGCCGGACCCGGAGGCGCTCCTCGCCGGGGTCCTCGGGCAGCGAGACGAAGGAGCCGCCGCCGCGGCCCCTGCGGGTGGTGACCAGGCCCTGCTGGCGCAGCGCCATGAGTGCCTCGCGCAAGGTCACGGTGGACACGCCGAGCTGCCCGGCCAGCTCGCTCTCGCCGGGCAGCTGCTCCCCGTCGGCGAGCAGGCCGAGCTCGATGGCGTCGCCGAGCCGGCGTACCACCGCGTCCACGCGCGCCCGGTTGTCCACGGGCGCGAAGACGGCTCTGCGGGCGCCGCCGTCGGTCGATTGCTTCACGGCCACCACCTTGTGCGTTGACTCAAGCTTTACCCTAAGGGGGCCTTGAGATTTGAACTATGACTTCATATGTTTCCGTGCAACGAACGAGAGCGCCAGAAAGGTTCCCGCCCATGGAGGGAAGTGCGATCCGGCTGCACGAACTGCGGAAGTCGTTCGGTGGGACGACCGCCGTGGCCGGCATCGACCTGGAGATCCGGGACGGGGAGTTCTTCTCGCTGCTCGGTCCCTCCGGCTCCGGCAAGACCACCGTCCTGCGCATGATCGCCGGGTTCGAGACACCGACCGGCGGCCGGATCGAGCTGGCCGGCCAGGACGTCACCGGGCTCGCGCCCTTCGAGCGGGACGTCCACACCGTCTTCCAGGACTACGCGCTCTTCCCGCACATGACCGTCGAGCAGAACGTCGCCTACGCCCTGAAGGTCCGGGGTGTGCCCAAGGCCGAGCGGCTCGTACGGGCCCGCAAGGCGCTCGCCGAGGTGCGTCTGGACGGGTACGGGAAGCGCCGGCCCGGCCAGCTCTCCGGCGGACAGCGCCAACGCGTCGCCCTCGCCCGCGCCTTGGTCGGCCGGCCCCGGGTGCTGCTCCTGGACGAACCGCTCGGCGCCCTCGACCTCAAGCTGCGCGAGCAGATGCAGGTCGAACTCAAGGCGCTCCAGCGCGAGGTGGGCATCACCTTCGTCTTCGTCACCCACGACCAGGAGGAGGCCCTGACGATGAGCGACCGCATCGCCGTCTTCGACCAGGGCCGGCTCGAACAGGTCGGCACCCCCGCCGAGATCTACGAACGCCCCCTCACCTCGTTCGTCGCGTCCTTCGTCGGCACCTCGAACCTTCTGGTTGGCGAGGCGGCCCAGCGAGTCGTCGGCAAGGCCGGCACCTTCAGCGTCCGGCCCGAGAAGATCCGGATCGTCGAGGAGACCGCCGAGGAGTTCACCGAGGCCGATTCGCCCGAGCATACGACCGCCGTCGGCACCGTCGCCGAGGTCGTCTACCTCGGCGACTCCACCCGCTTCCTGGTCGACCTCGACGCGGGCGGCCGCCTCACCGCCCTCCAGCAGAACCTGGAGACCTCCGCCGAGGACGTCGCCGCCTACCGAGGCACCCGGGTCCGCCTGCGCTGGCAGCGCCGCCACACCGTCCACGTCCCCGACTGATCCGCCGTCCCTCACGTATGGAGAACGTCGTGCGCCACATCCGTACCCTCCAGACCGCGGCCGCCGCCGCGCTGCTCCTCGCTGTCACCGCCTGCGGTTCCTCCGACTCCGGCAGCGGCTCGGCCGGCGGCCTCAACCCCCCTGATCTCAAAGAGCAGTCGAAGCTCGGCAAGACCGAGGGCCAGGTCAACCTGATCGCCTGGGCCGGCTATGTCGAGGACGGCTCCAACGACCCGAAGGTCGACTGGGTCAGCGACTTCGAGAAGCAGACCGGCTGCCAGGTCAACTCCAAGGTCGCGGCCAGCTCCGACGAGATGGTCAAGCTCATGAAGACCGGTGAGTACGACGCCGTCTCGGCCTCCGGCGACGCCTCCCTGCGCCTCATAGCCTCCGGCGACGCCGCGCCCGTCAACACCAAGCTCGTGCCCAACTACGCTGACGTCTTCGCCGGGTTGAAGGACGGCAACTGGAACTCCGTCGACGGGCAGATGTACGGCATCCCGCACGGCCGCGGCGCCAACCTGCTGATGTACAACACCGAGAAGGTGACGCCCGCGCCGACGTCCTGGGCGGCCGTCTTCGACGACGCGTCGAAGTACAAGGGCCATGTCACCGCGTACGACTCGCCGATCTACATCGCCGACGCGGCCCTGTATCTCAAGGCCACCAAGCCGGAGTTGAAGATCAAGGATCCCTACGCGCTGGACCAGAAGCAGTTCGACGCGGCGGTGGCGCTGCTCAAGACGCAGAACTCCAGCATCGGCGAGTACTGGGGCGACTACCTGAAGGAGATCTCCGCCTTCAAGAGCGGGGACTCCGTCGTCGGCACCACCTGGCAGGTCATCGCCAACCTGGCGTCCGACGAGGGCGCGAAGGTCAAGGCCTTCGTGCCGAAGGAGGGTTCGACCGGCTGGTCCGACACCTGGATGGTCTCGGCGAAGGCCAAGCACCCCAACTGCGCCTACAAATGGCTGGACTGGATCATCTCGCCGAAGGTCAACGCGCAGGTCGCCGAGTACTTCGGCGAGGCCCCCGCCAACTCCAAGGCGTGCGACCTGACCAGCGACAAGAACTTCTGCACCACCTACCACGCGGCCGACGAGAGCTACTGGAAGAACATCGCGTTCTGGAACACGCCCATCGAGCAGTGCCTGGACGGCCGCACGGACGTCAAGTGCGTGCCGTACGCCAAGTGGGTCCAGGCCTGGACCGAGATCAAGGGCTGATCCATGACCGTAGAGGCGCAGACCGCCGGGCGGGGGACCGTCCGGCGGCTCGCCGGGGCGCTGCACCGGCGCCCCCGGCTCCGGCTGGGGCTGCTGCTGACCGCCCCGCTGCTGTGGCTGGCCGTGCTCTATCTCGGCTCGCTCGCCGTGCTGTTCGTCTCCGCGTTCTGGACGACGGACTCCTTCACCTCCGAGGTGGTGAAGGTCTGGTCGACCGACAACTTCCACGAGCTGTTCACGACGCCGGTGTACCGGCAGGTGATCCTGCGCAGTGTCGGCGTAGCGCTCGCGGTGACCGTGCTGTGCGCGGTGATCGCCTTCCCGCTCGCCTTCTACACCGCACGGGTGGCGCGGCCGAAGTGGCGGCCGCTGCTCGTGGTCGCCATCCTCACGCCGCTGTGGGCGAGTTACCTGGTGAAGGTGTACGCGTGGCGGCTGATCCTGTCCCAGGGCGGGCTCGCCGACTGGATGCTGAAGCCGTTCGGGCTGAGCGGGACGGGGTTCGGTCTGCCGGCCACCGTGCTGACCCTGACCTACCTCTGGCTGCCGTACATGGTGCTGCCGATCCACACCGCGCTGGTCCAGCTGCCCGCCAACCTCCTTGACGCGTCAGCCGACTTGGGCGCCCGGGCCGGGCGGACCTTCCGGTCGGTCGTGCTGCCGATGGTGCTGCCGTCCGTGGCCGCCGGGTCCATCTTCACGTTCTCGCTCAGCCTCGGCGACTACATCACCGTGCAGATCGTCGGCGGCAAGACGCAGCTGATCGGCAACCTCGTCTACTCCAACATCGAACTCAATCTGCCCATGGCCGCCACCCTCGCCACGGTCCCCGTCGCCGTCATCGTGCTGTACCTGCTCGCGATGCGCCGCACGGGCGCGTTGAGCAGCCTGTAGAGGAGCCCGTCGTGCAACTCTCCCGTTCCGCGCGGATCGCGCTGCGCGTCGCCGCCGGGCTGGGCTTCGCGGTGATCTACGTGCCGCTGCTGCTCGTCCTCGTCAACTCCCTGAACCCGGACCGCAGCGCGAGCTGGCCGCCGCCCGGACTCACCCTGCACTGGTGGTCCGTGGCCAAGGACAACTCCGGTGCGCGGGAGGCCCTTTGGGTCTCGGTGAAGGCGGGCCTCGGGGCCACCGCGATCGCCCTCGTGCTGGGCACCCTGATCGCCTTCGCGGTCTCCCGGTACCGCTTCTTCGGCCGGAGCGCCCTGTCCTTCGTCGTCGTCCTGCCGATCGCGCTGCCCGGCATCGTCACGGGCATCGCCCTCAACTCGGCCTTCAGCACGGTACTTGAGCCGCTCGGCGTCGGCCTCGGCCTGTTCACCGTGGTCGTCGGGCACGCCACCTTCTGCATCGTCGTGGTCTTCAACAACGTCGTCGCCCGGCTGCGCCGCACCTCGGGGACGTACGAGGAGGCCGCGATGGACCTCGGTGCCAACACCTTCCGCGCCTTCGTTGACGTCACCTTCCCGCTGGTGCGCTCGGCGCTGTTCGCGGGCGGACTGCTCGCCTTCGCGCTCTCCTTCGACGAGATCGTCGTGACCACCTTCACGGCCGGACCGGGTGTCCAGACCCTGCCGCTCTGGATCTTCGACAACATGACCCGACCGCAGCAGGCGCCGGTCGTGAACGTGGTGGCGGCCGTCCTTGTACTGTTCTCCGTGATCCCGATCTACGTCGCTCAGCGGATGTCGGCCGACACGGCGACGAGCAGCCGGGTCTGAGGATCCGGCCCCGGATCCGAGCTCTACGCAAGCCGTTTGCGTTTCTTGCGCTATTCTTGCGCTCATGACGCGACGACTTGCCGAGGTAGCGAAGAAGGTCGGGGTCTCCGAGGCCACGGTCAGCCGGGTGCTCAACGGCAAGCCGGGGGTCTCCGAGCCCACCCGGCAGGCGGTGCTCAGCGCCCTGGACGTACTGGGCTACGAGCGGCCCACCCAACTGCGCGGCGAGCGCGCGCGACTGGTCGGTCTGGTCCTGCCCGAGCTGCAGAACCCGATCTTTCCCGCCTTCGCGGAAGTGATCGGCGGAGCGCTGGCCCAGGCCGGGCTGACCCCGGTGCTGTGCACCCAGACCAAGGGCGGTGTCTCCGAGGCGGACTACGTGGATCTGCTCCTGCAGCAGCAGGTCTCGGGCGTCGTTTTCGCCGGCGGTCTCTACGCCCAGGCGGACGCGCCGCACCATCACTACCGGCGGCTTGCCGAGCGCAACATTCCGGTTGTGCTGGTCAACGCGTCCATCGACGACCTCGGTTTCCCGGGTGTCTCCTGTGACGACGCGGTGGCCGTGGAGCAGGCGTGGCGGCACCTCGCCTCGCTCGGACACGAGCGGATCGGCCTCGTCCTGGGGCCGGACGACCACATGCCGTCGGCGCGCAAGCTGACCGCGGCGCGCGCTCTCGGCGAGCTGCCCGACGAGCACATCGCCCGGGCCATGTTCTCCATCGAGGGCGGCCACGCGGCGGCCACCCGGCTCATCGACCGCGGGGTCACCGGCTTCATCTGCGCCAGCGACCCGCTTGCGCTCGGCGTCATCCGGGCCGCCCGCCGCAAGGGTCTCGACGTGCCGGGCCGGATCTCCGTCGTCGGCTACGACGACTCCGCGCTGATGAACTGCACCGAGCCGCCCCTCACCACCGTGCGCCAGCCCATCGAGGCCATGGGGCGAGCGGCGGTCGAGCTGCTGAACGCACAGGTCGGCGGTAGCGCCGTACCGGCCGACGAGCTGCTCTTCGAGCCGGAGCTGGTGGTCCGGGGCTCGACCGCGCAAGCGCCGCGGGACTGATTCCGGGCAGCCGCTGGACCGATTTCCGGCAGAGCTGTCGGCCGCTGACGATGCACAGTCAATCGGAGATCCATCACATCCAATCCTCTGTCAAATAATTACGGATTCTGCGCGACATCTTGCGGACAGCTGTCGGCGGTGCTTGAGTGTGCGGCGCCCACCGCTCCTGCCACGAGGGGTCCACCGATGAGAATCACCGGGTTCCGCCGTACTTTCGCCGCGCTCAGTGTCTGTTCGCTTGCCCTGGCCGCCTCCGCCTGCGGGTCGGGCGACGACGACTCGGCGAGCGGCAAGACCCGCATCACGGTCAACTGCATGCCGCCCAAGAGCGCCAAGGTCGACCGCTCCTTCTTCGAGCAGGACATCGCGTCCTTCGAGAAGAAGAACCCGAACATCGACGTCGTCGCGCACGACGCGTTCCCCTGCCAGGACCCCAAGACCTTCGACGCCAAGCTCGCCGGCGGTCAGATGGAGGACGTGTTCTACACGTACTTCACCGACGCCAAGCACGTGGTCGACGTCCGCCAGGCAGCCGATCTCACTCCGTACGTCAAGGAGTTGAAGAGCTACGACACCATCCAGAAGCAGCTGCGCGACATCTACACCGTGGACGGCAAGATCTACGGCATCCCGCGCACCGGCTACTCGATGGGTCTGATCTACAACCGCGCGCTCTTCGAGAAGGCCGGCCTCGACCCCGACACGCCTCCGACCACCTGGGAGGAGGTGCGCGCCGACGCCAAGAAGATCGCCGCGCTCGGCAACGGCACCGTCGGCTACGCCGACTACTCCGCCCAGAACCAAGGCGGTTGGCACTTCACCGCCGAGATGTACTCCCAGGGCGGCGACGTCGTCACCGCCGACGGCAAGAAGGCCAGCATCGACACCCCGCAGGGGCACGCGGTCCTGCAGAACCTGCACGACATGCGGTGGACCGACAACTCGATGGGCAGCAAGCAGCTGCTGGTCATCAACGACGTCCAGCAGATGATGGGTTCGGGCAAGCTCGGCATGTACCTCTCGGCGCCGGACAACATCCCGATCCTGGTCAAGGAGAAGGGCGGCAACTACAAGGACCTCGCCCTCGCTCCCATGCCCGGCGGCCAGGGCACGCTCATCGGCGGCGACGGCTACATGTTCAACAAGAACGACTCGCCCGCCCAGATCCGCGCCGGCCTCAAGTGGCTCGACTCCATGTTCCTCACCCCCGGAGACGGCTTCCTCGGCGACTACGCCCGCGCCAAGCAGAACAACGCCCCGGTCGGCCTGCCCGAGCCGCGCCTGTTCACCGGCGCCGCCGACGCCAAGGACCAAGAGGTCAAGAAGGCCAACGCCAACGTGCCGGTGGAGAACTACCAGGCCTTCCTGGACGGCAACCAGTCGCTCCAGATGAAGATCGAGCCGCCCAACGCCCAGCAGATCTACTCCGTCCTCGACGGGGCCGTCTCCGCCGTCCTCACCAAGAAGGACGCCGACATCGACAAGCTCCTCAAGGATGCCTCCGGCAAGATCGACAGCATCCTGGCCCGGGGCTGACCGAGATGCCCAAGACCACCGCAGCGCGCCGACCCGTCGAGACGGTCGCCGTGCGCCCGGTGCAGGCGCCGCCTCCGGCAGGGGACCGGAGGCGGCGCCGTCTCGCCGACCAGGCGCGCGCCTACGCCTTCCTCGTCGGCGGCCTGATCTGCTTCGCGCTGTTCTCCTGGTACCCGGCGATCCGCGCCGTCGTGATCTCCTTCCAGAAGTACACGCCGGGCTCGGACCCCGAGTGGGTCGGCACCGACAACTTCACCCGCGTCTGGCACGACCCCGAGTTCACCGCCGCCTGGCGCAACACGCTCACCTTCACGCTGCTCGCCCTGCTCATCGGCTTCGCGATCCCGTTCGTGATGGCTCTGGTCCTCAACGAACTGCGGCACGCCAAGGCCTTCTTCAGGGTCGTGGTCTACCTGCCGGTGATGATCCCGCCGGTGGTCAGCGCACTGCTGTGGAAGTGGTTCTACGATCCCGGGGCCGGCCTCGCCAACGAGGCGCTGCGCTTTCTGCACCTGCCCACCTCGAACTGGTCCAACGGCGCCGACACGGCCCTCATCTCCCTGGTCATCGTGGCCACTTGGGCCAACATGGGCGGCACCGTCCTGATCTACCTGGCCGCCCTCCAGTCCATCCCGGGCGAGCTGTACGAGGCGGCCGAGCTGGACGGCGCGAACATCCTCCAGCGCATCCGCCACGTGACGATCCCTCAGACCCGGTTCGTCATCCTCATGCTGATGCTCCTTCAGATCATCGCCACCATGCAGGTCTTCACCGAGCCGTTCGTGATCACGGGCGGCGGCCCGGAGAACGCCACGGTCACCGTCCTGTACCTCATCTACAAGTACGCGTTCCTCTACAACGACTTCGGCGGCGCCTGCGCGCTGAGCGTGATGCTCCTCGTGCTGCTGGGCGTCTTCTCCGCCGTATACCTGCGCCTGACCCGATCCGGGGAGGACTTCGCGTGAGCACCCGCACCCTGGTCTCCCCGGCGGCGCTGGCCCGGCCGCGCGGCAGGGCCGTCTACTGGACCGTCTTCACCGGCGTCGTCCTCCTCTTCGCGCTGGCCTTCCTCTTCCCGGTCTACTGGATGGTGACCGGAGCGATGAAGTCGCCGGACGAGGTCACCCAGACCCCGCCGACGCTGATTCCCAAGCACTGGCACATCAGCGGGTACACCGACGCCTGGGACCTGATGCAGCTGCCCCAGCATCTGTGGAACACCGTGGTCCAGGCGGCCGGCGCCTGGTTCTTCCAGCTGGTGCTGTGCACGGCCGCCGCCTACGCCCTGTCCAAGCTGAAGCCGGCCTTCGGCAAGCTGATACTCGGCGGCATCCTGGCCACCCTGATGGTGCCGGCCCAGGCCCTGGTCGTACCGAAGTACCTGACCGTCGCCGATCTGCCGCTGATCCACACCAGTCTGCTCAACGACCCGCTGGGCATCTGGCTGCCGGCCGTGGCCAACGCCTTCAACCTCTATCTGCTCAAGCGGTTCTTCGACCAGATCCCGCGTGACGTGCTGGAGGCCGCCGAGATCGACGGCGCCGGCAAGCTGCGCATCCTGTGGTCGATCGTGCTGCCGATGTCACGGCCGGTCCTGGGCGTGGTCTCCATCTTCGCCCTGGTCGCCGTCTGGCAGGACTTCCTCTGGCCGCTGATGGTCTTCTCCGACACCGACAAACAGCCGATCAGCGTGGCGCTCGTCCAGTTGTCGCAGAACATCCAGCTGACCGTGCTCATCGCGGCGATGGTCATCGCCAGCATCCCCATGGTCGCGATGTTCCTGATCTTCCAGCGGCACATCATCGCCGGAATCAGCACGGGCAGCACGAAGGGCTGACACCGACCGCCCTCCGACCCGAGACAGAAAGGCAGGCACAGTGGGACAGCCCAGCCATGCCCAGAAGCAGCCGCAGCACCAGGACTGGTGGCGCTCCGCCGTCATCTACCAGGTCTACGTCCGCAGCTTCGCCGACGGCGACGCGGACGGCACAGGCGACCTCGCCGGCGTCCGCGCCAAGCTGCCGTACCTCGCCCAACTCGGTGTGGACGCCCTGTGGTTCAACCCCTGGTACCTGTCGCCGCTCAAGGACGGCGGCTACGACGTCGCCGACTACCGCGCGATCGACCCGGCCTTCGGCACCCTCGCCGAGGCGGAGAAGCTGATCTCGGAGGCGCGGGAGCTGGGCATCCGCACCATCGTCGACATCGTGCCCAACCACGTCTCCGACCAGCACCCGTGGTTCCGGGCCGCGCTCGCCGCAGGACCCGGCAGCCCCGAGCGCGAGCTGTTCCACTTCCGGCCCGGGCGCGGGGAGCACGGCGAACTCCCGCCCAACGACTGGCCCTCGCAGTTCGTCGGCTCCACCGAGCCGGTGTGGACCCGGCTGCCCGACGGCGACTGGTACCTCCACCTGTTCACGCCGGAACAGCCCGACCTCAACTGGGCCCACCCGGCCGTCCGTCAGGAGCACGAGGACATCCTGCGCTTCTGGTTCGAGCGGGGCGTCGCGGGCGTCCGCATCGACTCGGCCGCGCTGCTCGCCAAGGACCCCGACCTGCCGGACTGGGTCGAGGGCCGCGACCCCAACCCCTTCGTCGACCGCGACGAACTCCACGACATCTACCGCGCCTGGCGCGCGGTCGCCGACGAGTTCGGCGGTGTCTTCGTCGGCGAGGTGTGGCTGCCCGACGCCGAGCGCTTCGCCCGCTACCTGCGCCCCGACGAACTGCACACCGCCTTCAACTTCTCGTTCCTGTCCTGCCCTTGGGACGCGGACAGACTCCGTACGTCGATCGACACCACGCTCGCCGAGCACGCACCGGTGGGTGCGCCCGCCACCTGGGTGCTGTGCAACCACGACGTCACCCGGACCGTCACCCGCTACGGCCGCGCCGACACCGGCTTCGACTTCGCCGCCAAGGCCTTCGGCACCCCGACCGACCTCGTCCTCGGCACCCGGCGCGCCCGCGCGGCGGCCCTGCTCTCGCTCGCGCTGCCGGGCGCGGTCTACGTCTACCAGGGCGAGGAGTTGGGGCTGCCCGAGGCCGACATCCCGCGCGACCGCATCGAGGACCCGATGTACTTCCGCTCCGGCGGTACGGATCCCGGACGCGACGGCTGCCGGGTCCCGCTGCCCTGGATCGCCGACGCGCCCTACGCGGGCTTCGGCTCGCAACACGAACCGTGGCTGCCGCAGCCCGCGGGCTGGGCCTCGTACGCGGCCGATCTCCAGGCGGCCGACCCCCGCTCGATGCTCTCCCTCTACCGCGAGGCCATCAGGCTCCGCCCGCTTCTCGGTGACGGGCCGCTCGGCTGGCTGCCCGCGCCCGAGGGCGTTCTCGCCTTCACCCGGGGGGCCGGCGTGCTGTGCGTGGTCAACCTCGCCGACGCGCCCGCCGACCTGCCCACGCACACCGAACTGCTCCTCGTCAGCGGCCCGTTGGACGCCGACGGCCGACTGCCGAGGGACACCGCGGCCTGGCTGCGCACCTGACCCCGCGGCCAGGCCGCGCGCACCTCGCCGTCCCCCAGCCTCCTACCTCTACCTCGCCGTCCCCCAGCCCCCTACCTCCACCTCGCCGTCCCTCAGCACCTACCTCCACCTCGCCAACCCCCACCCCCGCCTCGCTATCCCCTTTACCCCCACCACGAAGGGATCAGCAATGCACAGAACTGTCAGGGGCATGCCAGCCTTGATGGTGGTCGCCCTCTCCGCCGGACTCCTCACCGCGATCGCCCCGACCGCCGCCCACGCGGCCTCCGGAGCGAGCCTCCCCTTCACCTCCGTGGAGGCCGAGTCCGCGACCACGACCGGCACGAAGATCGGCCCCGACTACACCCAGGGCACGCTCGCCTCCGAGGCATCGGGACGACAGGCCGTACGCATCGCCTCAGGCCAGCGCGTCGAGTTCACCGTGCCGAGCGCCGCCAACGCCGTGAACGTCTCCTACAGCGTCCCGGACGGGCAGTCGGGCACGCTCGACGTCTACGTCAACGGGACCAAGCTCGCCAAGACGCTCGCGGTCACGTCCAAGTACTCGTACGTCGACACCGGTTGGATCGCCGGCGCCAAGACGCACCACTTCTTCGACAACGCCCGGCTGCTGCTGGGGCGGAACGTGCAGGCGGGTGACAAGGTCGCCTTCCAGTCGACGGGCACCCAAGTCACCGTCGACGTGGCCGACTTCGAGCAGGTGGCCGCGGCCGCCGGTCAGCCCGCCGGTTCGGTCTCCGTCACCTCCAAGGGCGCCGATCCCAGCGGCAACGGCGACTCGACGCAGGCCTTCCGGGACGCGATCGCCTCCGCGCAAGGGGGAGTCGTGTGGATCCCGCCGGGCGACTACAGGCTGACGTCCTCGCTCAGCGGCGTCCAGAACGTCACCCTCCAGGGCGCCGGCAGCTGGTACTCCGTCGTGCACTCCTCCCGGTTCATCGACCAGTCAGGGTCCTCCGGCAACCTCCGCATCCGGGACTTCGCGGTCCTCGGCGAGGTCACCGAGCGCGTCGACTCCAACCCGGACAACTTCGTCAACGGCACGCTGGGACCGAACAGTTCGGTCTCCGGCATGTGGATCCAGCACCTCAAGGTCGGCTTCTGGCTGATGGGCAACAACGACAACCTGGTCGTCGAGAACAACCGCATCCTCGACACCACCGCCGACGGCCTCAACCTCAACGGCAACGCCCACGGGGTCCGCGTCCGCAACAACTTCCTGCGCAACCAGGGCGACGACTCGCTCGCCATGTGGTCGCTGAACGGGGCGGACAGCAACAGCAGCTTCGAGAACAACACGATCTCGCAGCCCAACCTCGCCAACGGCATCGCGATCTACGGCGGTACCGACATCGCGGTCAGGAACAATCTGATCTCCGACACCAACGCCCTCGGCAGCGGTATCGCGATCTCCAACCAGAAGTTCCTCGACCCCTTCTCCCCGCTGGCCGGCACGATCACCGTCGACGGCAACACGCTCGTCCGCGCGGGAGCCATCAACCCCAACTGGGGTCACCCGATGGGCGCCTTGCGCGTCGACTCCTACGACAGCGCCATCAACGCCACGGTCAACATCACCAACACGACGATCACCGACAGCCCCTACAGCGCCTTCGAGTTCGTCTCCGGCGGCGGCCAGGGCTACCCGGTCCGGAACGTCAACGTGACCGGCGCGACCGTCCGGAACACCGGCACGGTCGTCGTCCAGGCCGAGGCCCAGGGCGCGGCCACCTTCCGCAACGTGACGGCCACCTCGGTCGGCGCGGCGGGCATCTACAACTGCCCCTACCCGGCGAACTCCGGCACCTTCGCCCTCACCGACGGCGGCGGCAACTCCGGCTGGAGCAGCACCTGGTCGAACTGCTCGGCCTGGCCGCAGCCCGGCCGGGGCAACCCCGACCCGGGCACCGGCGGCAACCTCGCCCAGGGCCGCCCGGCCTCCGCGACCGGCTCGCAGGGCGGCTTCGCGCCCGGCAACGCCGTGGACGGGAACGCGAACAGCTACTGGGAGTCCACCAACAACGCTTTCCCGCAGGCGCTGACGGTCGACCTGGGCGCGACCAAGAACGTCCGCCGGCTGGTGCTGAAGCTGCCGCCGTCCTCGGCCTGGGGCGCCCGTACCCAGACCATCACCGTGCAGGGCGGCACCGAGGCCGGGACCGCCTCGACCGTCGTCGGCGCCACCGGCTACCGCTTCGACCCGGCCACCGGCAACACGGTCACCATCGCCGTGCCCAGCACCACCAACCTGCGCTATCTGCGGCTGTCCGTCAGCGCCAACACCGGGTGGCCGGCCGCGCAGTTCAGTGAAGTGGAGGCGTACTCGACTTCGTGACCGTGTCCGACTCGGTCACCGTGTCCGACTTCGTGATCGAGATCGACTTCGGGACCGCGTCCTGAGGTGTCCCGCGCTTCGCCGCCTGGATCTGCTCGTACACATGGGTCCGCAGCTCGGCGAAGCGCGGGGCCACGCGCGTGTGCAACTGGTCGCGCTCGTCGGGCAGATCGATCTTCAGCTGCTCCCGCACGACGGTCGGGGAGGCGGAGAGCACGATCACCCGCTCGCCCAAGTACACGGCCTCGTCGATGTCGTGGGTGACGAACAGGATCGTGATCCCGCGCTCGCGCCACAATCCCCGTACCAGGTCTTCGAGATCGGCTCGCGTCTGCGCGTCGACCGCCGCGAAGGGCTCGTCCATCAGCAGGACCTGCGGCTCGTACGCCAACGCCCGTGCGATGGCGACCCGTTGCTGCATGCCGCCCGACAGCTGCCACGGGTATGCGCCGGCGGCGTCCGTGAGGCCGACCGACTCCAGCGCGTCCGCGACCAGCTCCTTGCGCTGCGCCTTGGTCAAGTCCTTCTGCTTCAGGGGGAGTTCGACGTTCTGGCCGACCCGCATCCAGGGGAAGAGGCTGCGGCCGTACTCCTGGAAGACGAACGCCATCCCGGGCGGCGGGCCGCTGACCGGCTTGCCGGACAGCAGCACCTGGCCGGCCGTCGGGGTGAGCAGTCCGCCCATGCACTTCAGCAGGGTTGTCTTGCCGCAGCCCGACGGGCCGACAAGGCAGACGAGTTCACCGGCCGACACCGTGAAGGTGAGGTCGCGCACGGCTTCCACCCGGCGCCCCGAACCCTCGTAGACCTTGTTCAGGCCGCGTACGTCGAGCATGGACTGGACCGCCCCTTCACGAAGTTCACTCAGGACCGCCGGGTGGAGGCGCGCAGACCGTGGTACCAGCCGAGCACCCGGCGCTCGACCAGTTGGAAGACGACGGACAGCAGGAAGCCGAGCAGACCGAGGACGAGGATCCCGGTCCACATGTCGGGGATGGCGAAGCTGCGTTGGAACTGGACGACGGTGAAGCCGATGCCGTTGCTGGCGGCGAACATCTCGCTGATGACCATCAGGATGATGCCGATCGACAGCGCCTGGCGCAGGCCCGCGAAGATCTGCGGACTGGCCGCGGGCAGGACCAAGTAGGTCAGCCGGGCAGGGCCGTTGACGCCGTACGAGCGGGCCGTCTCCAGCATCACGGAGTCCACCGCGCGGACGCCTTCGACCGTGTTGAGCAGGATCGGCCAGACGCAGCCGCTCGCGATCACCACGATCTTCATCGTGTCGCCGATGCCCGCGAACAGCATGATGACCGGGATCAACACCGGTGGCGGCACCGCCCGCAGGAACTCCAGGACCGGCTCGCACACCGCCCGCACCCTGCGGTAGGAGCCGATGACCGTGCCGAGCGCCATGCCGACGACGGCCGCCGTGGCGTAGCCCGCGAGGAGCCGCAGGACGCTCGGTACGACGTCCGTGCGCAGCCGGTCGGCGGTCCAGACGTCCGGGAAGGTTTTGAGGATCGTCCGCAGCGGGGGCCAGAAGGGATCGGTGTTCCCGTCCGACGCGGCCCACCACAGGGCGACCAGCACCACGGGCAGCGCGAGCACGAACAGCAGCCGCAGCAGCAGGCGTCCGATCACACCGTCACGCACAGGGCCACGTACGGCGCCCTTCACATCGCCGCTCACACCGCCACCTCCCCGCGCACCGACTGGTGCCAGGCCAGCGCCCGCCGTTCCACCGTACGCGCGCCGACATTGATGAGCAGCCCCAGCACCCCGGTGACCACGATCAGCGCGTACATCTCCGGCACCGCCTGCGAGGTCTGCGCGACGGCGATCTCCTGGCCCAACCCCGGTGCGCCGATGACGAGTTCGGCGGTGATGGCGAGGATCAGCGCGACCGCGGCGGCGAGCCGCACCCCGGTCATGACGTACGGCAGCGCGGTCGGCCACAGCACATGGCGCACGCGCGCCCAGGTGCCGAGACCGTACGAGCGTGCCGTCTCCTCGGCGACCGGGTCCACGTCCTGGACGCCGTACAGCGTCTGGACGAGCACCTGCCAGAAGGAGGCGTACACGACGAGGATGAGCACCGACTTCAGTTCGGCGCCGTAGAGCAGGACGGCCAGCGGGATGAGGGCGACCGACGGGATCGGGCGCAGGAACTCGATCGTCGAGGCGGTCGCCTCGCGCAGGTAGGGCACGATCGAGATCGTCACGCCCACGACGACACCCGCGCAGACCGCTATGGCCAGGCCCACCGCCCAGCCGGTGAGGGTGTCGCGGAGCGCCGACCAGAAGCCGTCGGTGGTGACCTCGTCCCACAGGGCCGAGGCGATGCGGCTGGCCGGCGGGAAGTAGGCCTCCTTGACGAGGCCGAGCCGCGGCACCGCCTCGCCCAGGGCGAGGAAGGCCGCGAGCCCGGCCGCGCCGAGTGCGGTGTTCAATCCCCTCACGGCAGCAGCTTGTTGAGGTCCGGGGCGTTCTTGAAGAGGCCGTTCTCGTCGCTCAGCTTCTCCAGCGCCTCGATCGAGGAACGGTTCGCCTCGGTCGGCCACTTGGGCAGGGTCATCGCGGCCAGCACGTCGGCCGGGGTCTTGGTGTACGTGGTGACGATCTGACGGACCTCGTCCTGGTGCGCGTCGGCGTAGGCCAGGGACTCGGCGGTGGCGTCCTGGAACTTCTTCACGATCTCGGGGTTCTTCTGCGCGTACGCGGTCGACGTGAAGTACATGGCGACCGTGAGGTTCGGGGCCACGTCGACCAGGGGGGAGGCGATCTCGACGGCACCCTGGAGCTTCATGGTGGTGAGCGCCGGCTCGACCGCCATCGCCGCGTCGATCTGGCCCGAGTCCAGCGCGGCCGGCATCTGGTCGAAGGCGAGCTCGACGAGGTTGACCTTGTCCGGGTCGCCGCCGGCCCGGCGGACCGAGTCGCGGACCACGATCTCGTTGATGTTCTTGAGGGTGTTGACGGCGACCTTCTTGCCCTCCAGCTCCTTCGGGGACTTGATGGGGCTGCCCTTCTTCACCACGAGCCCGCCGAAGTCCTTGCCCTTGACGCCCGTTGAGGCGACGCCGTTGGCGATGGCCTCGATGGGCACGTTGTTGGACTGGGCGACCATCAACGAGGTCATGTTGGAGAACCCGAACTGGAACTGACCGCTCGTCACCCCGGGCACGATGGCCGCGCCGCCCTGGGCGAGCGTCATCGAGAGCTTCAGGCCCTGCTTGCTGAAGAAGCCCTGTTTCTGGCCTAGATAGAGCGGGGCGACATCGACGATGGGGATGATCCCCACCTTGACGGTGGTCGTGCCGCCGGACGACGAGCCCTTGTCCGACGACGAGTTGGAGTCGTCGGACGAGCCACAGGCGGTCGCGACGAGCAGGAAGGCACCGGCGGTGAGACCGGCGAGCAGACGGCGCATGGCTCCTCCTGTGCAGACAACAACGGTGCAACGGTGTTCCGACAGGTCGTGCGCAAGGCGCACAGTAGTGCGCGAACTCGCACAGCCGGAAGGTAGAAGGCGCAACGGGTCGGGTCAATGGGTTCGCCAACAACATTGTTGACACTTTTGGAGGCGGCAATGCCAGCGGATGCCCGTGCGTCACACTTCGTGAGGTCCTTCGAACGCGGACTCGCCGTGATCCGCGCCTTCGACGGGGAGCATCCCGTCCGCACCCTGAGCGAGGTCGCCGACACCTGCGAGCTGACCCGCGCGGCCACCCGCCGACTGCTCCTGACCCTGGTCGACCTGGGGTACGTCCATCAGGACGGGCGCCTGTTCCGCCTCACCCCGCGCGTCCTGGAACTCGGCTACTCCTACCTCTCCAGCGTCACCCTGCCGCAGATCGCCGAGCCCCATCTGGAGCAACTCGTCGCGCAGGTACGGGAGTCGTCGTCACTGTGCGTCCTCGACGGCGACGACATCGTCTACGTGGTCCGGGTGTCGACCCGCCGCATCATGGCCGCCACGATCACCGTCGGCACCCGCTTCCCCGCCCATGTGACCTCGGTGGGGCGGGTCGTCCTCGCCCACCTCCCGGACGAGGAGGTCGACGCCCGGCTCGCCCGCGTGGAACTGCGCCCGCTGACCGACCGGACCATCGTCTCGCCGGGGGCCCTGCGGGCGGAGCTGCGTCGGGTGCGCCGACAGGGATACGCCATCGTGGACCAGGAGTTGGAGGAGGGGCTGCGGTCGGTCGCCGCCCCGGTGCGGGACCGGGACGGCGAGGTGGTCGCGGCGGTCAACCTCGCGGTGCCCGCCGGCCGCACCTCCGTCGAGTCGATCCGCCGGGACCTGCTGCCGCACCTGTTCGCGACGGTCGACCGGATCGACGCCGACCTCGCGATCACAGGTCCAGCACGAGCCGCTTCCCCCGGCAGCGGGACACGCAGATCATCATCGTCTCGCCGCCCGCCCGCTCCTCTTCGGTGAGCACCGAGTCCCGGTGGTCCGGGACGCCGTCGAGCACATCGGTCTCGCAGGTGCCGCAGGTCCCCTCGGTGCAGGAGAACAGCACCTCGACACCGGCGGCGCGGACGGCGTCGAGTACGGACACGTCCGGGCCGACCGTGACGGTACGCCCGCTCTGCGCGAGCTCCACCTCGCACTCTCCGTTCTCGCCGCCCTGTTGGGCCTTCGGCTGGAACCGCTCGACGCGCAGCACCGGCGCCGGACACCGCTCCTCGACCGCGTCCAGCAACGGCCCGGGACCGCAGCAGTAGACGAGGGTGCCCTCGGGCAGGTCGTCCAGCACGGAGGCGAGGTCGAGCAGCCCGGTCTCGTCCTGCGGGGCGACGGTGACCCGGTCCCCGTACCGCCCCAACTCCTCGGTGAACGCGATGGATTGACGGGTCCGCCCGCCGTACAGCAGCGTCCATCGGGCTCCCGCCGCCTCGGCCGCGGCCAGCATCGGCAGGATCGGGGTGATCCCGATCCCGCCGGCGATGAACCGGTAGCCGGGCGCGGGCTCCAGTCGGAAGTGGTTACGAGGTCCACGTACCCGCACCTTGTCGCCGACGCCCAACTGCTCGTGGACGAAGGCGGATCCACCCCGTCCGTCGGGTTCCCGCAGCACCGCGATTCGCCACTCGGAGCGGTTTCCGGGATCCCCGCAGAGCGAGAACTGCCGTTCCAGCTCCGGCCCGAGCACGACGTCCAGATGTGCTCCCGGTTCCCAGGCGGGGAGTTCGTCGCCCAGGGGATGCCGGAGAGTGAGGGCGACGACCCCTTCCGCGGCCGACTCCCTCGTGTTCACGACCAGTTCGGCCTCGTACAGGCTCATGCGCCGTGCTCCGGGGGTCGGTGTCCTTCGGGGTGGCCGAGCATCCACTCCCACATCTCCACGGGGTCCTGGGCGGTGTGCTCGGCGCCGCAGTGACACGTACCGTGCAGGACGTCCGTGCCAGGCAGCCAGTCGATGCGGTAGACCTCCCCGGTGGGGCTGCCGCTCACAGCACCTTCTCCACGGGCTTGTCGCCCTCCTCGACCAGCCGGGCGAGGATGCGGCGGGCGGCCAGGCCGCCGGTGTCGATGTTGATGCTGAGCTCCTGGTAGCCCGACCGCTCCGAACCGAGCGTCTTCTGCAGCAGGTTGAGCGCGTCGACGTCCTGCATCACGACGGTGTGGTTGTTGCCCCGCAGGAACTCGGTGACCTCGGCGTCGTCGATCGCCCAGTCGCGTGAGACGGCCCAGAAGTCGTAGACATGACCGTCGGCGGAGGGCGTGATGGCGTACGTGATCTCGGTGTGGAAGCCGTTCGGGTCGCTGCCGTCGGCCTCCGGCAGCACACCGACGGGCGCGATCCGGCTGTGCAGCAGATAGAGGCAGGGTGCGTGGTACTCGATGTCCTGCCAGCGGGTGATCCGGCCCCTGATCCCGGTCGACTTGGCGTAGAACGGCGGGCATTCGGCGTCGTCCATGTGCCGGCTCACGCGCACGATCCCGGCGCCCTCGTCGACCTCCGTGGTGATCGGCGTCTCGGCGACCTCGGGCGTACCGATGTAGCCGCCGTGCAGATACGTCTCGTGGGAGAGGTCGAGCAGGTTGTCGACGAGCAGCCCGTAGTCGGCGTCGATGGGCTCCATGCCGGAGACGGTGACCCAGCCGGGGGAGTCGAGGTGCCGGGCGCGCGGGATGGTCTGGGGGTCGGCGAGGGCCGGGTCGCCGATCCACACCCAGATCAGGGCGTCCAGCTCGACGACCGGGTAGGAGGCCACGCGCGCGGTGCGGGGTATCCGTTTCTGCCCGGGCACGTACACGCAGGCGCCGGTCGTGTCGTACGTGAACCCGTGGTACCCGCAGACGATCCGGTCACCGTCGAGCCCGCTCTCGGACAGGGGGTAGCGGCGGTGCACGCACCGGTCGTGCAGGACGACGGGGGTGCCCTCGTCCTCGGTGCGGTAGAGGACGAGGGGCTCACCGAGGATCGTCCGGCCGAGCAGCTCCCGGCCGATCTCGTGGCTGTAGGCGGCGACGTACCACTGATTGCGGGCGAAGGCGGTGGTGTGCGGCATGGCGATCCCGTCCCTGAGAGCGGGGCGGCTCTGCCCCGCGTGCCTGGTTGGAATCAGGGTCGTGAGACTTGCGGTGTGTCGGCAAGGTGGCTTCCGCGAGACGGAAGGGCTTCCGCGAGCGGGCTGGTCAGAGCACTGGTTCAGCTCCCGGAGCAACCCACGCGGGCGTGCGAGGGGATTACGTTGGTCGGCGTGAACCTGCTGGGGTGGAGCTACCGGTATGTGGGACCGCCTGATCTGCGGCGCCTTGTTCGGCCGGAGGCCGAAGGCAGAGGCATTCACTCGGCGGCGGCCTTCGATGACTGGGCTTCGACTGTGGCAGCGGTGGAACTGGCCGAGCCCTTCACGTACGTCATCGACGCGGCCGGTGTGCTGCGGCTGGCGCCGCGCCGGAGCGAGCATGTGGTGTGTGCCGGCGGTGGCCCCGTGCTGGGCGCCGGGGAGATGAGCTTCCGCGTGGAGGCCGGGCAGTGGGTGGTTGACGAGGTGAGCAACCAGTCGACCGGATACTGCCCGGACATCAGCTCATGGCCCGCCGTCGCGAAGGCTCTGGACGCGGCAGGGATCGATCATCCTTCCGGCTTCACCCACGAGGTGGTGTTCCGGCGCTGTCTCGCCTGCGGTCAGGTGAACATCGTTCGGGAGGAGGACTTCGTCTGCGTCTTCTGCGACGAGGAGCTGCCGCGGGAGTGGAACGTGGAAGCGGCCGGGCGACAGGGGACGAGGTTCGAGGGGCCTGAGTAGAGGGTGCGGTCGTCCTTGATGTGGGTTGTAGGCAGCTTCTGTCAGGCGGGAAGAGCGGTCGGGGGGACGCCGGAGGGAGACAGGACCGGGCCCGGTTCGCCCCGTGAAGCCCAGGTGAAAACCCTGTGGAAGCCCTGTCGGTGGTGCCGTTTATGCTGCTCCGGACGATCACGCGGGACCAGGGGAGGGCGCGGCATGTTGGGGAAGCTGTTCGGGAGAGGTGCGGAGAGACCGGCGGAGGTTCTGCACGCCCTTTCCGTGCCGCGCCGGCAGAAGAACGGGGTGTATCCGCTGCGCGCGCTCGGGGACGTGCGGGTGCTGGAACTGGTGGAGGCGGCCGACGCGGGGGAGTGGGAGGCGGTCAAGGCCGCGCTGGTTCCGTTCGATCTCGGGCGGGAGCACCAAGTCCTCGGCGAGCTGGCCGAGTTGGACGGAGTGCAGGACTGGATCGGGCGGGCCGTCGAGGAGGACAAGGAGCACCGGGCGACCGCCCTGCTGATATCCGGGGCCCGGCACATCAGCTGGGGCTGGGAGGCGCGTACCGCCGACCGTGCCGTGAACGTCACGCAGGAGCAGTGGCGGATCTTCCACGAGCGGCTGCACATCGCCGAGGAACTGCTGCTGGAGGCCGCCGAGTTGCGGCCCGAGTGGATCACGCCGTGGCGCCGGCTGCTGACCTCCGGCCGGGGCATGTCGCTGGGCCACGCCGTCAACGAGACCCGGCGCGACGCCGCCCTGCGCCGCGACCCGCTGGACCTGGAGACCCACGTCGAGTGGATCTCGTACCTCCAGCCCCGCTGGAGCGGAGAGCCGGGCCAGGCCCTCGCGTTCGCCCGTGAGGCGTTCGCAGGCGCGCCCGAAGGCCACCGGCTCGGCTGTGTGATCGCCATGGCCCACATCGAGAACTGGGTGGAGTCCGACAACAAGAGCTGCCTCGAAACCCCCGAGATCCAGGACGAGTTGCTGGAGGCGGCCGAGCACAGCATCCTCCACCCCGGCTACCAGCGGTTCCCGGGCTGGCAGGAGGACTTCAACACCTTCGCCATGGCGATGTCGCTGGCCTCCTCGCGCAGCGCGCTGCCGCGCATCTTCGAGCAGCTCGAAGGCGCCTTCACCCCATGGCCGTGGAAGTACATGGCGCAGCCGGAGAAGATGTACGCCCGCGCCCGGCGCAGCGCCTGATTCCGTCGCCCACCCGCTCGTCGCTCACCTCACACCGGACTGCCCGATGACACTGCCCGACACCCCTTCGAGCCAGGCCGGCGCCGACCGCACCTTCCAGGTGGATCTGCGCGGCCTCGTCGACCTCCTCTCCCATCACCTCTACTCCAGCCCCCGCGTCTACCTGCGGGAGCTGATGCAGAACGCGGTCGACGCGCTGACCGCCCGGCACCGCCTCGAACCCGGCGCGCCCGCCGACGCGTTCGGCATCCGGCTGTACGCCGACGGATCCGTCGTACGCGTCGAGGACGACGGCGTCGGTCTCACCGAGGCCGACGTGCACACCTTCCTCGCCACGATCGGCCGCAGCAGCAAGCGCGCGGAGAAGATCGCCGAGCAACGCGGCGACTTCATCGGCCAGTTCGGCATCGGACTGCTCTCCTGCTTCCTGGTCGCGGACGAGATCCACGTCCTGAGCCGGTCCGCGGCCTCGCCCGAGGCGCCCGCCGTGGAGTGGCGGGGACGCGGCGACGGCAGCTACACCGTCCGCGCCCTGCCCGCCTCCGCCCGGCCCCGGCCCGGCACCACCGTCACGCTGACCCCGCGCGCCGACGCGGGCGAGTGGACCCGCCCGGCCCAAGTGCACGCGCTCGCCCGGCACTTCGGGTCCCTGCTGCGCCACCCGGTGACCTTCGACGACGGCAAGGGCGGTCCGGCCGGCACCGGTGCGTCCGTCAACCCCGAGCCGGCCCCCTGGGCGCGCACGTACCCCACGCCGGGAGCCCGCTCCCGTGCGCTGGCCGCGTTCGGCGAAGAAGCCCTCGGATTCACGCCGTTGGACACCATCGAGCTGGACCTGCCGGCGGTGGGCCTCAAGGGCATCGCCTGCGTCCTGCCCGAGGCCGTGCCCGCCGGTCGCCGCCACGGCCACCGCGTGCACGTCAAGGGCATGCTGCTGTCCGAGCAGGCCGAGGAGATCCTGCCCGAGTGGGCCTTCTTCGTGCGCTGCGTCGTCGACGCCGAGAGCCTGCGCCCGACGGCCTCGCGTGAATCCCTGTACGAGGACGACACCCTTGCAGCCGTCCGTGACGCCCTCGCCGAGCGGCTGCGCGCGTGGATCGCCCGGGCCGCCGCCAGCGACCCGGACCTGCTCGGCCGTTTCCTCCAGGCTCACCACCTGGCCGTGAAGTCCCTCGCCGTGCACGACGACGAGATCCTGCGAATGCTGCTGCCCTGGCTGCCGTTCGAGACCACCGACGGGCACTGCACCCTCGACGAGTTCGCGCGCACCCACCGCACCGTGCTGGTGACCTCCAGCGTGGAGGAGTTCCGGCAGGTCGCGGCCATCGCCTCGGCCGCGGGGCTCGGCGTCGTCAACGGCGGCTACACCTACGACCGTGAACTGGTCCACCGGCTGCCCGAGATCAGGCCCGAGGTCACCGTCGCCGACCTCGACCCGGCGACCCTCACCGCCCACCTCGACCCCGTCGACCGGGAGACGGAACTCGCCGCCGCGGCCTATCTCGCCCAGGCCCGCGACGCCCTCGCCGTCTTCGACTGCGACGTCGCACTGCGCACCTTCCACCCCGCCTCCGCGCCCGCCCTCCTGGTCGACAGCCGCGAGGCCCGGCACGAGCGCACCCGCTCCCAGCTCGCCCGCGAGTCGGAGGGCGGCCTGTGGGGCGACATCCTCGGCGCCCTGCGCCAGGAGGCACCGCGCGCCCAGCTGATCCTCAACCAGCTCAACCCGCTGGTGCGCACCGCCGTCTCCATCGACGAGCCCGAGCTGGCCCGCACCAGCGCCGAAGCCCTCTACGGGCAGGCCGCGATGCTCTCCCGGCGCCCGCTGCGGCCCGCCGAGTCGAGCCTCATCAACCGCTCCTTCCTCGACCTTCTCGCCCACGCCCTCCGCAAGGACAGCTGACGATGCCGACCGCACCCCACCCCCAGAACACGGACGAGCTGTTCCAGGCGCTGCAGGAGAACGACCGCCGCCCCTACGGCCGCACCCGCACCGTCACCGCCGAGGAACTCGTCGACGTGGCCGAGCAGTTGGCGGAGCCCGTACCCCTCGTCCACGCGCTGCTCGAACTCCAGGAGGCGTACACCTACGGCTCCGAACCCCGGAAGTCGCCCGTCGTCTTCGCCCGTCTGCTCACCCTCTTCGACGAGCAGCCCGACGTCTTCGACGAGCGCCTGCGCCACATGCTCTTCTGGCGGTTCAAGTGGGTGGCCACCGCGCTGCTCGCCCTGCCCGAGATACCGCTGGCCAGCCTGCGCCAGTGGCTGACGGAGATGCGCGACCGCTACGAGAAGGCCGGCCTCGACCTCCAGCCCTACTACGGCCAGGCGTACCACCTCGCCGTCCACGCGGGCGAGGACACCGACCTCGCCTACGAACTGTGGGCGGGCCGCAGCCGCGTCCGGCTCAGCGACTGCGAGGCCTGCGAGACCTGCGCGCGCGCCCTGCACCACCTCACCGCCGGCGACGACGAACGGGCGCTCGGCACCTGGGAGCCCGTCCTCGCCGGCAAGGAGTCCTGCCAGGAGGAACCGGCCCGCTCCGTCTCGTACGCGCTGCTGCCCCTGCTGCGCACCGGCCGCAGCGACCGGGCCCGCGAACTGCACCTGGCCGGCTACCGCGGCTGCCGCCGCAACCCCTCGATGTCCCAAGAGGTCGGCCGGCACCTGGAGTTCTGCGCGCTGACCGGCAACGAGGCGCGCGGCCTGGAACTGCTCGCCGAGAACCGGAACCTGTTCGAGGACGTCGACTCGCCGCTGGACCAGCTCGGCTTCCTCACCGGCGTCGAAGTCCTCCTCCAGCGCGTCGAGTTCCTCGGCCACGGCGAACTGCCCGCCGCCGGGTACGCGGGCCGCAGCTGGACGGTGACCGGCCTGCGCGCCGAGGTGCGCGACCGCGCCGACGGCCTGGCCGCCCGCTTCGACGCCCGCAACGGAACGACCGCCCACACCGACCGCCGCAAGGCCCGCCTCGACCGCGCCCCGCTCCTGGACGCGCTCGACCTGACCCTGCGCACCCGCAGCCTCGACGACGTCGCCACGGCGGCCGTGCCGGTCGCCGCGCCCGCCCCGCGCACGGACGCCGCCCTCCCCGACTCCCTGCCCGAACTCATCCTCCGGGCAAGGACGTTGGACCAGCAGGGCCACCCGGACGCGACGGCCTGCTGGGCACGCCTGCGCACACTCGTGGCGGCCCGGGACTACACCCACCCCGACGACCCGGCCGTGGGCCCGCTCGAACGGCTGCGCGCGGACCTGCTCTCCGACGAGGCGAACCGGGCGGGCGAGAAGGACGAGTACGCCGACGCCGCCGCACTCCACGAGGAGGCCGCGGCCCTGTACGAGGACGCCGGAGAGCTGGGCGAGGCGGCGTTCTCCCGGGCTTGCGCGGTGCTGGCCCTCGCGGAGATGCCTGCGGAGGACACTGACGGGGCCGGGCCGTCGGGCGCCGACGGAGTCGACGCGACGGCCGCCAAGGGTGTTGAGGCGGAGGACGCGGCTGGTGCCGATGAGGACGTCACCGGCGGTATCGAGGCGCGCGGTGCGGCCGGCGCCGAGGCAAGGGCCGTGGACGGTGTCGACTCGAAGGCCACCAAGGGTGTTGAGGCAAAGGTTGCGGAAGGTGGTGACGCGGGGACCGCGGACCGTACCTCGGTTGCAGACCCCGTCGCCGATGCCAAGGTCGTCGCGCTGACCGCCGCTCACGCCTCCCTCGTCCGGCTTCACGAGGAGACGCCCGGGCTCGCCCCGTACCAGGAGGCCCGGCTGCTGCGGATGCGGGCGACCGCGCTCGGCCTGCGGTTGCAGGCATCCGGGAGCGACGAGCATGCCGCGTCGGTGTTCGCCGAGGTGGACCTGCTGGAGGCCTTCGCCACCGAACACGACGTCGTCACACAGATCTCCGGCGCCGTGCTGATGCGGGCCAGCTCGTACGCCCTCTCCGGCGACCTGCCCGCCGCGATCACCGAGATCGACGCCCTTCTCGACCGGCTGAAGGCACAGGGTCCCGCCTGGCACCTGCCCCGGACGCTCGGCCTCCGCGGGCGGCTCCAACTCGGCCTCCGGGACGCGCAGACCGCGTACGACAACCTCACCGAAGGCCTGCGACTGGCCGCCGAGTGGCCGGCCGACTCGGTCGACACCTCCCGCCTCCAGAGCGATCTGGCCGAGGCCGCCCTGCGCCTGGGCCGCCCCGACGAGGCACTGCGGCACCTGACGCGCTCGGCGGAGGTGGCCCTGCGCCGCGGCAACCGGACGGAGGCGTACTGCACGTACAGCAATGCGGCCCAGCTCACCCTCGACCTGGGCCGCATCGAGGACTGCATCGCCCTGCTCGACTCCCTGCTGGCCGAACCGGTCGTCACCGCGGGAGAGTTGGACGACCGGCTCGTCGCCCAGCTGCGGCTGACCCGCGCCCGCGCACTGTGCGCGGGGGAGGACCTCAAGGCCGCCACCGCCGAGTACGTCACCCTGGCAGCCGCGTCGGCCGGCTGGGACGACGACCCGGGCAGCCACGCGATGATCGCCGCGGAGACCGCCGTACTCCTCGGTGAGTCCGGCGAGTTCGCCCGGGCCCGCGAGGTCGCGGACCAGGCGCTCGCCGCCCACGCCCATGCCCCGCGCTACGAGCAGCTCAGCAGCTGCCTGCGCGAACTCGCCCGCCTCCAGACCCAGCAGCAGGGCCCCGACGGCCTGGCCGACGCGCTCCGCTTCCTCGACGACGCGGGCCGGATCGCCGACGAGGCGCGCGCCGCCGAACACCACCACCACGGCCGGTCCCTGGACTCCGCCCTGGCCTACGAACACGGGCGGGTCAACGCCTACGCGGGCGAGTACGAGGACGCGCTGGTCGCCCTGGAGAAGGCGCTCTCGCTGATCGGCGAGCCGGGACCGGACGACGAACGCGCCGGCGAGTGGGCCGAGTGCGTCCGTCTCGCGGGTGTCGTGGAGGGTCTCTACCTGGAGCGCACGGAACCCGCACTCACCCGCCTCGACGCGGCCGTCGCCCGCCTGACGGCCCTGGGCCACACCGAACTGACCGAGGAACTGCTCGCCTTGACGGCCCGACTGCGGGACGAGGAGTGACGCGACGGGAGTGACGGCGACGGGAGTGACGGCGACGGGACTGACGGCGGTCGGAGGGTCGGACTGGCGTCGGCCGGAGTGACGTTGCGAGGGTCGACCCGGCCAAGGGCGACCCCGCAAGGGCGCCGATCAGCCGATGAAGTCCGCGACCAGGGCGGCGAACTCGTCCGGCGTGGCCAGCCGGACGCCGAGCGTCTCCGCCTTGGTGCGCTTGGATCCGGCACCCTCTCCGGCGACCACGAGAGTGGTCTTCTTGGAGACGCTGGAGGAGGAGCGGCCACCGGCGCGTTCCACGAGTTCGTTCATCTGGTTGCGGCTGAGCTTCTCCAACGGGCCGGTCATCGCGCCGGTGACCACGACCGTCATCCCGGCCAGCGGCCCGCCCGCAGATTCGGCGGTCTCCGCCTGGCCGTCGGAGCCGGAGCCCTCGGAGCCCGTGCCTTTGGAGCCGGAACCGGCGTCGGTCTCGGCGTCCTCCGCGGCCGGCGGAGTGGCGCCGGGCTCCGTCATGTTCACCCCGGCGGTCGCCAACTTGTCGATGAGCGGCGCGAGTTCGGCGACCTCGGCCACGATGGACGGGGCCTTCTCGGTGCCGATGCCCTCGACCCGCTGCATCGTCTCGGCGTCCGCCGCCCGGATGTGGTCCATCGTGGCGAAGTAGCGGGCGATCCGGCGGGACATGGAGCGGCCGGTGCCGCGGATGCCGAGCGCGCACAGCACCCGCGACAGGGGCTGCCCCTTGGCCGCGGCGATCCCGGCGAGGAGGTTGTCGGTGCTCGTCTCGCCCATCCGCTCCAGGTCCAGGAGCTGTTCGCGGGTGAGGGCGAACAGGTCGGCGAGGTCGGTCACCAGGCCCGCGTCCACGAGCTGCACGACCCGGGTGTGGCCGAGGCCCTCGATGTCGAGCTGGTCGCGCCCCGCGGCGTAGGAGAGGGCGGCCACCAGATGGCAGTTGCGTCCGTTCGCACAGCGCCAGCGCTGCTCGCTCGTGTCGATGTCGGCCCCGCAGCGCGGGCACACCTCGGGGAAGGCGATGGGCTGTTCGTCGCCGGTGCGCAGATGGCCGACGGGGGCCTCGACACGGGGGATGACGTCGCCGGCCCGGTGGACCATGACGTGGTCGCCCAGGCGCAGATCGCGGCGGGTGATGTCGGCCGGGTTGTGGAGCGTGGCGTAGGTGATGGTGGCGCCGTCGATCTCGACCGGTTCGAGGACCGCGCGCGGGGCGATGATGCCCGTGCGGCCCACGTTCCACTCCACCTCCAGCAGGCGGGTGATCTTCTCGACGGCGGGCAGCTTGTAGGCGATCGCCCAACGCGGGGCGCGCGTCCCCGAACCGGCCGTCCGCTGGTCGTCGGCGAGGTCCGCCTTGATGACGATCCCGTCGATCCCGAACGGCAGCTCGGCCCGCAGGGCGGCGATCTCGCGCACCCGGTCCAGCACCTCCTCGACCGTGTCGACGGCGGTGCCGGGCACGGCGGTGGTCGCGGTGGTGTTCACCCCGTACTCGGCGGCCCGCGCCATCAGTTCGCTGTGCGCGAGGTCGCCGAGCAGGTCGGCGAGGTCCGTCCCGGTGCCGGGCAGGGGCAGCAGGCCGTAGCCGAAGAACGTCATCGGCACGGTGTAGGTGCGCTCCTTGGCCCGCAGGGTGCCCGCGGACGCGCCGCGCGGGTTCGCGAACGGCTGGCCGCCGTGCGCGGTGCGCACCTCGTTGGCGTGCTCGAACTGGGCCGTGGTCATGAGGACTTCGCCGCGCACCTCGACCGTGACCGGCTCGGTCAGCTCGACGGGCAGCCCCTCGATGGTGCCGATCGCGTGCGAGACGTCCTCCCCGGCCGTCCCGTCCCCTCGGGTGATCAGCTGTCTGAGTCGGCCGTCGGTGTAGCGCGCCGCGATGGCGAGTCCGTCCAGCTTCGGCTCGACGCTGAAGCGCTCGACGTCGTGGCCCAGACGCCGGGCCAGGGACGCGGTCCAGGCGGTGAACTCCTCCGGCGAGAACACGTTGTCCAGGCTCAGCATCGCCACCGTGTGCGGCACATCGCCCTCCACGGCCCCGCCGGCCACCTTCCCGGTCGGTGAATCGGGCTTCACCTGGTCCGGATGGTCGGCCTCCCACGCGGCGATACCGCGCACCAGCCGGTCGTAGGCGTCGTCGTCCAGCGCGGACGTGTCGCCCGCGTAATAGGCGGCCGAAGCCTTCACCGCGTCCTCGACCGCCTGCGCGTAGGCGGCGGCATCCACGATCACTGCAACTGGTGTCGTCATGCCCTCCATCCTGCCTGCCACCACTGACAACGCCCTCGGAGCGATTCCGCGGCACCTCGGCTGTTACTCACTTTCGGGTGAACGCCCTCGGCGGTGCGGGGTGGCGTGATGTGGCGAAAGCGGGGGTGCGGCCAATGGCCGCACGGAAGTTGATCGTCAACCTCGCGCATACACGACATACATGGACAGTGCAGTCGAGCGTTACGAAAGCATGGTCAACAGGCAAAAGCATCCACGTTTCCCACCCGTGTCCCGCACTCGGTGGACAGAGTGTGGGTGTGAGGCCGACCGGCCGCACAAGCACACCGCACCGAATCTCTCGGGGACAGTGATGACCGCTGCCCGCGAGAGGGTGCCCGCACTATGCAGGGGGACTCTGTGTCCGATTCCGCTTCTGTCACCGCCCGCCGTCTCGCCGCCGCCGCACTGGCCGCCGGCGCCCTGGTTTCCGTGGTGACGTTGCCGGCGTCCGCGGCCGACCACGCTCGGCCGCACGGGCCGAAGGTGGAGATCTCGGCCCTCCAGTACGACTCCCCGGGACGCGAGGACCGCTCGAACCGTTCGCTGAACAACGAGTGGGTGGACCTGACCAACACCACCCGCGACGCGGTCAACCTGGACGGCTGGACCCTCAAGGACGACCACGGCCGTACGTACACGTTCCACCACTACCGCCTGGCCCCCCGCGCCACGGTCCGCGTCCACTCCGGTGAGGGCCGCGACAGCCGCAGGGACCTCTTCCAGGACCGTCGCAACTACGTGTGGGACAACGACCGCGGCACCGTCACCCTGCGCAACGACCGCAACCGCCTCGTCGACGACTTCTCCTGGGGTCGCCACCAGGGCGGCGGCCACCAGGGCGGCGGTCAGGGTGGCGGTCACCAGGGTGGTGGCCACCAGGGCGGCGGTCACGAGGGTGGCGGTCACCAGGGTGGCGGTCACGGCGGTGGCCACGACGGCGCCGGCCGCGACATGCGCCGCTGACACCGCGCACCGATCGGGGGGTTGATCGAGTAGCCCGTAACGGGCGATGAACAGACGGCGCGTCGGGCCTCCGGGTCCGGCGCGCCGTCCGCGTTGTGCGGTGCGGGCGGGGGGCGTGAGACGTCAACTCCCTGCCGCGGCCCGCAGGATCAGCCTGCTGATCACTTCCGGGTGCGTCACGAGCGACAGGTGTCCCGCGTCGACCTCGATGGTCGTGGCGCCCATGCGGCGGGCCATGAAGCGCTCCAGGTCGGGATCGATGGTGCGGTCGTTCTTCGAGACCGCGTACCAGGACGGCCGCTGGTGCCAGGCGGCGACGCTCGTGGTGGGCGCGGCGGTGGAGAGCGGGCCCTGGGCGGCGTAGAGCGTCAGGGCCTCCTTGCGGGGGACGCCGTTCGCGAAGTCCCGCAGGAAAGCGGGCCGGCCGATGAACTTGAAGCCGCCCGAGGTGATGATCCCGGCGTTCACCGGAGGGGTGGGGAACGTCGCGGAGAGCGCGGCGTAGTCCTCGCCGGCCTCCGGGGCGCGGGCGGCGACGTAGACGAGGCCCCTGACCTTCGGGTCGAGTCCGGCCTGGGAGATGACGGTGCCGCCGTAGGAGTGGGCGACCAGGACCGTGGGGCCGTCCACCCGGGACAGGGCGAAGTTCGTGGCGGCGACGTCGTCGGCGAGCGAGGTCAGGGGGTTCTGCACCGCGATGACGTTCAGCCCCGCCGCCTGGAGCAGTGGGATGACCTTCGCCCAGGAGGAGCCGTCCGCGTAGGCGCCGTGAACCAGGACGACATTGCGTACTGCGGGCTTGCCGCTGTGGGTCGTCGCGCGGGCCGTCGTGGCACCGGCGAGCGTGATCGCCGCGGCTCCCGCGCCGGCAGCGGAGAACTGACGTCGACTGAACACCATCGTTACCGTCCTTCGTCGATCTTCCCTTATGGGGGAATTTACGCGCAGAAGGGGACCTGTGTCGGAACCGCCCCCTGGGACGAGAGGGACGTGGAGAGGGTCGAGTGGCGCAGGCGTTAGCCTGATGCCGCCGAACGGCTGTGCGGCGCAGCGGGGTTGGAGAGGGTAACCGGCGATGCCACCAAGGACCGGGGAATCGGGGCCCATGGGGTCCATAGGCGGCTACGCGCTGATCGACCGGCTCGGCAGCGGTGGCATGGGGGTCGTCTATCTGGGTCTCTCGGCCTCCGGACGGCAGGCCGCGGTCAAGGTCGTGCACGCGCAGTACGCGCTGGACGAGGAGTTCCGTACCCGCTTCCGGCAGGAGATCGCGGCGGCGAGACGGGTGAGCGGCGCGTTCACCGCGCCCGTCGTGGACGCCGATCCCGACGCCGAGGTCCCGTGGATGGCGACGCTGTACGTGCCGGGCCGCACCCTGGCCGAAGCGGTGGAGAAGGACGGCCCGTTGGGCGGGCGCGCCCTGCGCATGCTGGCGCTCGGCCTGGTCGAGGCGCTGCGGGACATCCACCAGGCGGGCGTGGTGCACCGGGACCTGAAGCCGAGCAACGTCCTGATGGCCGAGGACGGCCCGCGCGTCATCGACTTCGGCATCTCCCGCGCCGCCGACAACCAGGCCCTCACCGTCACCGGCCGCCTGATCGGCACCCCGCCCTTCATGTCACCGGAACAGTTCTCCTCCCCGAAGGACGTCACCGCCGCCTCGGACGTCTTCTCGCTCGGCTCGCTCCTGGTGTACGCGGCCACCGGCAACCGCCCCTTCGACGGCGCCAGCCCGTACTTGACGGGCTATCAGGTCATGTACGAGCAGCCCCAGTTGGACGGAGTGCCCGAACCGCTGCGGACCATCGCCACCCGCTGCCTCGACAAGAACGCGGCGAACCGCCCCCAACTCGCCGAACTGCACAGCCTGTTGCTGGACCTGCCGGACATGACGGGCCCGCCGACGGTGCCGGGACACCGCAATGCCCCTCGCGGGCCCGGCGGCGGCACGACGATCGCACCGGCAACCGGCGCCACCGCCGAGGGAGTTCGCACACGTCGGGTACGGCGGCTCGTCGTCCTCGGTGCGGCGCTGGCCGGCACCGTCGTGTGCGCGTCGACGGCGTACTACCTGACGTCCGGCCCGAGCGGCCGCGCGAACCCGGGCGCCGTGCGGGCCTCCGCGTCCGGCGGCTCCGCGGCTCCCGCCGTGACGCTGCCCGCCGGGTGGCAGCCCTGGCAGACCAGCCTGGTCAAGGCCGTGAAGAACACGTCCCTGGTCGTCAACGTGGACAGCGTGAAATCCGGCTGCGTGTCCGCCGACTCCGCCGTGTACTGCTCGGGGACCGGCTTCACGGTCGCCCGGATCGACGGCGCCACGGGCCGCGTCAAGTGGCGCTTCGGCAGCAGCCCGCAGAGCTCGGAGCGACCCCTCGGGGTCGAGGACGGGATCGTGTACGGATTCGACCAGCCGGACGCGAACGAAGTGAACTCCGCCCAGCGGGTGTTCGCGCTCGACGCCGAGACCGGGAAGCCGGTCTGGACGCGCACGGTCGACGCGGGCACGCCCGCCGTCCTCTTCGACGGCGGCGTCCTCGCGATGCGAGAGGGCGCCGAGGAGTTCGTCGCCCTCGACGCGATGACGGGCCAGGACCTGTGGCGGACACCGGCGAAGTCGTCGGCCGGCACCAACTGCGCCCCCATGGTCCTGGGCGACGCCCCCTACGGTGTGTGCGTCGACGCGAACGACCCCACAGTCGGCCAGGCCGGCCTCCTGCGCCTGGAACCGGCCGACGGTACGGCGCACGAGGTCCACAAGCTGCCCGTCACCGCGTCGCCGCTCGGCGCCGTCGGCGGGAAGCCGCTGTTCCTGGTGCCCCAGCAGGCGGAGTGGGAGTCGAACGACGGCCGGGACGAGGCGTACAAGAGCCTGCTCCAGGTGGACCCGGACACCGGCACGGCCGTCCGGATCCCCTTGGAGGGCACCCCGCGCGGCTCGGCCACCGTCGTCGACGGCACCGTCTACTTCGTCCGCCCCGACGGGACCGTCACCGCGAACAGGGCGACCGACGGCGCCAGGCTGTGGCAGCAGGGGACGCAGATCGAGAACCTCTCGGCGCCGGTCCGCTCGACGACGTACGACGATCTCTACTTCGCCAACCGCTACGGCCGGCTGCTCGCGCTCGACCGCAGGACGGGTGCCGTCGCGTGGACCACGGACAAGGTGGACGACCTGGGGACCTCGGCGGAGGACCGGATCCCGAGTCTGGTGCTGGTGAAGGACGCGATCGTGGCCGTGGCGGGCGACAAGGCCTTCTCCGTACGACCTGACCGCCCCTCGGGCACACAGACGCCCGCCGCCGCCAACTGATCTATCTCCGCCCGGTGTTCAGCAGGGTCGGCGCCACACCCCGAGGTCCAGTTTCTTGCTCATCGACGACAGCTTCAGCTTGCGCGACTCGGCGCAGAACTCGCTGTTGGGCACCTCGTACTCGACGTGGAACACCGCCTTGTCCGCCGCGGTGAACGGGCGGAGCCGCCCGCACTCGTCGTACTGCGCGCACTCCTCGTTGACCGCGAAGTCGAAGTGCCGGACAAGTTCGGGGATTTGGGCGAGGTCGTTCTTGAGGCCGACGGACAGGCCGCGGGCGTGCGCGATGTTCGCGATCATTCGGTTGTACGCGAGTTGGTCGGCGGCGGTCAGCGGGAAGCCCGTCTTGTTGGCGTAGCCCTCCACCAAGTCCGGTTCCACGGCGTCGAATCCCTTGTCGCGGCACATGTCGAAGCGGTGCTCCATGATCGGCCGCAGCACGTCGAGCCGGCGGATGTCCAGCCAGCGCTCGCCCGCCCAGCCGTTGCCGGCGCCGAGCACCGACTTGGGGAAGTCGTCCTTGTCGGGGCGGTAGTTCTCCCAGGCGCCCACGTTGATGTAGCAGATGACCTTGCGGCCCGCGCGGTGCAGCCGGGCCACGTCCGCCTTCGTGTTCTCGAAGCCGTCGATGTCGTAGACGGGCACGTCGACGGACGGGGTGACCTCGCCGTCGAGCTGCCACTGCCAGGCGACGCCGGGGGTCGGCTGCCAGCGTTTCGGTGTGGCGGGAGTCGTCGCGGTGGGTGTGCGCGTGGCGGTCGGCCGTTCGGTCGGCGAGGCGGACCGCGCGGTGGCGGACGGGGAGGGCCGCCCGGTCGTGGCGGGGTCGGTGGACCGGTCCGGGGCGCTCGACGTCGTACGGTCGCCGCCGTCGGCCCGGTCGTCGTCCCCCGCTCCCGAGCACGCGCTCAGCACCAGGGACGCCGTCAGCAATCCGCACGCCAGGGCGGTACGCCTCATCACTTCGTGTCCTCCAGTGCGGGTGTCAACTGCGTCCAGGGGTTGGGGAGTTCACCCGTCACCGGGCCGGCCACACCCGCGCCGCGTTCGCGGGCGGTGCGTACGGCCAGGGGCACCAGCGCCTCGGGCACACCGTAGACGAGATGACAGAACCGCTCGGGCGGATGCCGGGACGTCCATTCCGGCCGGCTGAACGTCGAGACGTACGTCGACCAGTGGCCCTCGAAGGTGACGACGAGGTCGGCGAGCCGGGCGTACCCGGGCGCCGGGTGGATGCCGGGGTTGAGGACGACCGGCGTGGCACCGAGCTTGCGCAGGGACCTCACCAGGCGTCTGCAGGCGGGCAGTTCGTCCGGTGAGGCGGTCACCTGGTCGAGGAAGCAGCCGTCGGTCTGGTACCACTCGCGGTACCGGCGGACGTCGTCCGTCATCTCCGCCGGACTGCGGGCGCCGTAGTCGGTGTCGACGTACGCCAGCAGCCGGGCACCGGCCGCGCGCAGCGCCCCCGCCGCCGCGGTGAACGCGGGATCGGGCGCCGGACCCGGCCCGTTCGCCGGGTTGATCACGACCGCGTAGGTCCCGGCCGCCGCCCCGATCAGCCGGTGCCAGGCGCCGGGATCCTCGGCGGGATGGACGTACAGCGGAATGAGCAGGCTCACGGCGTCCGGTCGCCTTCCGGGGCCGCCGTCGCCGTCCACAGTGCGGTGAGTGAGTCGTCGAGGGGGTACGAGGGCCGCCAGCCGAGGGCCTCTTCGGCGGCCGTGATGTCGGAACACTGCCACGAGACCTCCCCCGACCGCGCGGAACCGCCGCCGTTCTCCTCGATCCGCCCCCGGAACCCGGAGACGCGCGCCAGCGTGTGCACCAAGTCCCGTACGGGAGTGGCCTGTCCGCCGCCGATGTTGAGGACGCCCGGCAGGGTGCGGGGTGCCGACACCGCGAGCGCCGCGGCCCGTGCCACGTCCCGCGCGTCGACGAAGTCGCGGTACGCGGACAGGTCGCCGAGCCGGATCACCGCTCCGGGGTCTCCGCCCGCCTCGCGCAGCAGCCCTGCGACCCGGCCGGGCAGTCCGGCCGCCGGGGCGCCCGCGCCCACGGGGTTGCCGACCCGCAGCACCACCGCGTCGAGTCCCGAGGTGGTGACCGCGACCGTGCCGGCCAGCTTGGTGGCGCCGTACACGGCGACCGGGCGGGTGGCCGCCGACTCGGTCACCTTCACGTCCGGTTCGCCGGGGCCGTACTCGGCGGCCGAGCCCAAATGGATCAGCCGGGCCGTCGGCGCCGCCTTGCGCAGCGCCGCGCAAAGGACCGCGGGGCCGCGGGAGTTGACCTCGGCGAGGGTCACGGCGTCGCCCCCGGTGGTGCCCGCGCAGTTGATCACGGCGTCGGGTGCCGCGTCGGCCAGTGCCCGCGCCAGGTCGTCCGCGCGGGCGGTGGCGAGGTCGATGCCGAACTCCGCGGCGGGGGAGCGGCCGCCGCCGAGCACCCGGACACCCGTGAGGGTGCGCAGGTGATCGGCGACATGGCCGCCCAGATAGCCGGTGAAGCCCAGGACGAGAATGCGCATGGAAAGGTCAGGCTCCCTTGAGCAACAGTGACTTGCGGGAGGTGAACTCGGCGTTGGCCCGGTCGTAGTCGTCCGGGCGTCCGATGTCCAGCCAGTACCCCTCGAAGTCGTAGGCGTGCGGCGGGTTCTCCGTCTTCAGCAGGTCGAGGACCAACTCGTCGAAGCCCAGAGGCAGTCCGGCGGTGTAGCCGGCGAGCGTGGACCGGGACAGGCCGTACACGCCCATGGAGACGCGGTAGTCCATGCTCGGCTTCTCGGTGAAGGCGACGACCCGGCCGTCGTCGGTGGTCAGCACCCCGAAGTCGATGTGCACCTTGCGGGAGTACGTCGCGATGGTCAACGGCGCGTCCGCCTCGCGGTGTTGCTGAAGGACGTCCGCGTAGTCGAGGTCGGTCAGGATGTCGCCGTTCATGACGAGGAACGTCTCCGGCAGTCGGTCGAGCATGGTGAGCAGTGGGCCCATGGTGCCCAGCGGGCTCTCCTCGGTGGCGTAGTCGATGTTCATGCCCCACTGGCTGCCGTCGCCCACATAGGCGCGGATGATCTCGCCCAGGTGGCCGATCGCGATGGTGCAGCGGGTGAATCCCGCCCCGGCGAGCTGGCGCAGCACGATCTCCAGTATCGCGTGCTGATCTCCGATGGGCACGAGCGGCTTGGGCAGTGCCGTGGTGTAGGGCCGCAGCCGGACGCCCTTGCCTCCGGCCAGGATCACTGCGTGCATGGGACTCCTCCTTCTGGACGTACCGGTCGGGTCAGATGTTGTAGATGCCGGTCTTGTACCGGGCGAGGTTGGCCGGGTCGCGGAAGAATTCCACGGTCCCGGCGAGGCCTTCCTCCAGGGAGTGCGCGGGCTGCCAGCCGGTCGCGGCGGTGAGCCGGCTCGCGTCGGCGACCAGCCGCATCACCTCGGAGTTGGCGGGACGGATGCGCGCGGTGTCCTCGCGCACGTCGAGGTCGGTGTCCATCACCTTGCCGATCAGCGAGACGAGATCGCCGATGGAGATCTCCCCGCCGGTGCCGGCGTTGAAGGTCCGGCCCACGACCTGCTCGGCGGGCGCGGTGCCGACCGTGAGGAAGGCCTGCGCGGTGTCCTTGACGTAGGTGAAGTCGCGGGTGGGGCGCAGGTCCCCGAGGGTGATCGTCCGTTCCCCGGCGGCCACTTGGCCGATGACGGTGGGGATGACCGCCCGCATCGACTGGCGCGGACCGAAGGTGTTGAAGGGCCGCAGGGTCACCACCGGGGTGTCGAAGCTGGCGTGGTAGCTGTCGGCCAGCCGGTCCCCGCCCGCCTTCGAAGCGGCGTACGGGGACTGGGTGTTGATGGGGTGGTCCTCGGTGATCGGCACGGTCTGCGCGGTCCCGTAGGTCTCGCTGGTCGAGGTGTGCACCAGCCGGGGCGTGCCCAGCGCGCGGACCGCCTCCAGCACGTTCAGGGTGCCGGTGACGTTGGTGTCCACGTAGCTGTGCGGTGCCTGGTAGGAGTACGGGATCGCGATCAGCGCGGCCAAGTGGTAGGCGGTGTCGGCGCCTTCGAGCAGACCGCGGACCGAGCCCGGGTCGCGGACGTCGCCGAGGACGATGTCGACCTGGTCGAGGACGTCCGCCGGCAGGGTCTCCAGCCAGCCGTAGGAGGAGAAGGAGTTGTACTGCGCCATGGCCCTCACCCGATGCCCGGAGGCGACCAGCGCCTCGGTGAGGTGGGAGCCGATGAAACCCTCGGCTCCGGTGACTGCGGCGAGTGGTGCGGTGGTCAACTCGTGCTTCCTTCCGGTCGGTTGTGCTTCCTGTGGGGGGTTTCGCGATATGGAGGTGGTGCACGTCCGGACGGGGACTCGGTCCAGGCGGTCAGGCGTGCGGAGCGGGGCGTCCCAGCAGGCGCAGCACACACGCCGTGAGACACAGGGCGGCGACGCCGCAACAGAGCGACAGGGCCTCGGTGCCCGGCAGCGAGTCCATGAGGGTGAGCGCGCCCGCCGCCGCGGCGGCGACGAGACAGACCCCGGCCGGCGGCCAGGCCGCCCCGAACGCCTGGAGCAGCAGGGCCGTCCACAGTGCCGCGGCGAGCAGCAGCAGCGGGGCCGGGTCGGAGTCGGTGAGCAGGGCCGCCGGGAGCAGGGGCAGCAGATAGGCGCACAGGCAGAGGACGAGGATGCCCGCCGAGCGCAGCTGGAAGGCGGTCGGGGTGGCGGTGGCCCGCAGCGCCGCCACCGACAGTCCGCGGTAGCGGTACAGCAGCCACTCGGCGGGACCCATGCTGACGGTCAGCACGATCACCGCGTACGGCTGGTCCTGCCCGGTCAGCAGCACCAGTGATCCGGCGGCCAGTCCGAACAGGCCGTAGGGCACCGAACGGCGCAGCGGGGGACGGGAGTTGCCCGGCGCCGGGGTGGTGGCGAGAGCGGCGCGCAGGGTCCAGGCGGCCACGGCCACCGCGCCGAGCAGGGACAGCAGCGGCAGCCCGGCCCGCAGCAGGGTGCCCGGCTCCCACCACGGCAGCACGGCAGCGCCGGCGATCATCGGCGTGAGCGCGGCCAGCAGCAGCCGTTCTCCGCCGAGGACCAACAGCACGCCCGCCGCCGCGAGATACACCGACTGTGCCCCCGCGGCCAGTGCCGCCGTTCCGGAGCCGGTGACCAGTGAGCCCGCCGCCGTCGCCACCGCGGCACCCAGCGGGGCGCCCTTGAGCAGGGTGCGGGCCGCCTCCCGCCGGCCCGCGGTCATGCGCAGGAAGGCCCGGTGGCCCAGCGCCTGGCCCCAGGCCCAGGAGATCAGTCCGGCCACGACCAGCACCGAGACCGAGCGCTCGGCGTGCCACAGCGGTCCGGTGAGCAGATAGGCCAGGCCCGGCAGCGCGAACAGGGCCCCGCGCAGGGCGCAGCGCACATGGTCGGGGCGCCAGGGGTCGGTCGGCCGCGCGGGCTCCGGGAAGGTGCGCGGCACCCGTTCGTAGAGGGCGGCGGCCAGCGAGAACAGGCTCGGATGGCCGTACCGCTCCTTGATCACCTCGGCGGTCAGGCCCTCCGACTCCAGCAGCGCGGCGACCTCGTAGGCGTGCACGGCCGGTCCTATGCGGTCGGCCAGCTCGGCGGCGAGTTCGTCGACCGCGGCGTGGTCCGCGCCCCAGTGCGGCTGGCGCAGCGCCAGGGTGCGGTCGTCGCCGAGCAGTCGCCCGCGGCGTGAGCGGTCCTCGGCCAGCCGGAGGGAGAGCGTGTCCCCCTCCGAGCCGTCCGGTTCGAGCGCCATCGGCCCGCTCATCCGGCCATGCTCCCGGTCCTTGACGACACCGAGCCGCCCTCGCGCGCCTCGGCGAGTTCCACGGAGGTGTCCGGTGTCCACATGCGGCCCAGTGCCGACAGCTCCAGATAGATCGAGCGGAAGGTGTCGACGGTCTGGCGCAGCGTGAACTGCTCGATGACCCGCAGCCGGGCCGCCTCGCCCATCGTGCGGCGGCGTTCGCGGTCGGCCAGCAGCTCCAGGGCCGCGGCGGCCATCCGCGCCGGGTCGCGGGGCGGTACGACCAGACCGGTGTCCCCGACGGCCTCCCGCACCCCGCCGACGTCCGTCGAGACGGTCGCCCGCCCGCAGGACATGGCCTCTATCAGGGTGAACGGGAAGCCCTCGCTGATGCTGGAGAGCATCACGACGTTCCCGGCCGCGTAGGCGTCCTTGATGTCCTCGACCCGGCCCTCGAAGGTGACCGCGTCGCCGTGCCCCAACTCGGCGGCCAGCGCCTCGCAGCGCTCCCGGTAGGCCTCGCCGCCGCGCGGGGTGCCGCCGAACAACCGCAGTGCCGCGTCCGGGAGTTGACCCCGGACCAGCGCGAAGGCGCGGATGAGCGTCTCCAGGTCCTTGATCGGGTCGACCCGGCCGGCCCAGCTCAGGGTGGGCCGCTCCGGCTCGGGACCGGCCATCGGGAAGGCGCCGGGGTCCACGCCGTTGTAGACCGTGCGGATCGACCCGGGGTCCGCGCCGCCCTGTTCCTCCCACAGCCGGTTGTAGCGGTTGCCCGGGGTGATCAGGGCCGCCCGCCGGTAGGTCTCCGCGGCCAGCAGCCGGAAGAAGCCCAGCACGACGGCCTTCACGGGCCAGCGGTAGGGGGCGGTGCGATAGCCGAGGTAGCGCTCGCGCAGATAGACGCCGTGCTCGGTCAACAGCAGCGGTACGCCGTGCTGTTCGAGCGCGGCGAGCCCCGGCAGCGCGGCGACCCCGCCGCTGACCGCGTGCGCCACCCCGTCCTCGGGCAGCGGCGAGGCCAGCGGCCGCAGCGCGTGCTCCAGCAGGGCGGTCGCGGTGATCGCGTCGTGCAGACTCGGCCGGGCCTCGCGTACGGCCAGGCCCGGACGGTTCCACACCGCCGTCAGCACACCGATCGCCCGGTCGCCGCGCAGGAACGGGCTCAGCGTGCCGTCCGCCGCGGCCCGCGCCATCGTGTACAGCGCGTCGGCGAAGCCGTGCTCGGCCCGCGGGTCCAGCAGCGCCGTGAGGAACTGCTCGTAGGCGTGGGCGAGTTGGTTGCGGGCCCTGCCGCGCGGCGGGCGGCCGTCGGGCGCCGGACCCCACATGGGGACGGAGACCACGCGCGAGACGTGGTCCGGGATGTCCCACACCAGGGGTTCGCGTCCGGTGCCGGTCACGGCGACGACCTCGAAGTCGAGGTCGGGCATTCCGGTGACGAGCTGGTCGCACCAGACGCTCACCCCGCCGTGACTGTGCGGGTAGGTGCCTTCGGTGAGCAGGGTGACGCGCGTTGAGCCGGAGCGTCGCGCGCCGTCGTGAACGTGCATGGTTGGGCTCCACGGCCGAGGTCGGTGGCGGTCGTTCCGGCCCCGGCCGCGTTGGGTGCGACCGGGACCGTCGGGCGTGCCGCGCTCAGTTCTCCGGGACGTAGGGCACCTGCTCGGTCACACCGGCGGGCACCTTGGTCGGGGGAGTGGTGGAGGTGGTCGCCGGGTCCGCCGCGTCGGCGGTCGCGGTCAGGGAAGGGGTGGACGAGGGCAGGTCGAGGGTGAGCGGCGCTCCCGTGGAGGTGGCCCAGCCGGAGACCTCGCCCGCGTACGCGGAGCCGAACGCCGAGCCGCCCTGTGTGGTGCCGGTGGGCAGTGTCGCGCTCACGGGCACGCCGTTGGGCGCCTGGACGGTCACCGTGTCGCCGATGCGGTACGCGGTGACCTGACCGGCGTCGAGCGCCGCGTCCCGGGCCGCGCGTCGCTGCAGCTCGGTGCCGATGTCCTTCATCCGCAGGTTCACCACCGGGGTGTTGTCCGCGAACAGACCGTTGTAGCCGTCCAGGACACCGTCGAGCACCGGGTAGGCGATCCGGTCCTCGGTGAGGTTGGACTGGTGGATGAAGTGCGGCTTGGGGTCGTTGGAGAGCACGTGCCCGAGCGCGGTCCTGGTCTCCAGCGGCACGATGTAGTCGGCGTAGCCGGTGGAGGTGGACAGCGGCGCGGCCAGACAGGTCGAGGTCGCCGGGTTGTCCTCGCAGATGCCGCTGCCGCCCTGGGCCCGGCCGGTGTAGATCCAGTTGTACTCGTCGACCTGCTCGGCGGTCCGCCCCGCGTTGTAGAAGACGTTCATCGGGTAGCGCGAGACCGTCGTCGCCGGACCGACCTGACGCTGCACCGGGTCACGGGAGTTGTCGGAGGCGAGCCACTTCACACCGTTGGCGGTCAGCGCCGGCGCCAGGTTGGGGTTGTCCACCGGCTGCTGCGGCAGGATCCGCAGACCCGAGTGCTCGCCGGTCACCAACTCCTGTGTGTCCAGCGGGAGTCCGACCGACTGGCCCCAGGCGCGGTTGGTCGCGATCTCGTCGGAGATCTCGTTCTCGCTGACCCACTGGGTGCTGCCGTCGGCGTTGGTGGCGCACTTCCACGGCACCACGGTGACGTTCTGCACACAGCCCAGGAACGGGTGCGAGTAGGTGTGGTTGACCCAGCGGAAGCTGTTGCGGTCGGTGACGAACTCGTCGGCGAGCTCGTCGACGCCGTCGTTGTCCTCGCGCTGGTTCACGCTGCCGACGCCGTTGTAGACCATGTCGAGGGTGATGCCGTGGTCGGTCTGCCAGTCGGCCGCGTAGTCGACGTCGGCCGCGGTCATCCGGATCGGGTTCTCCACGCCCTGGCCGGGCGGGCAGTCGATGTCGCCGGGCGTGCAGTTGAGGGTGGAGTCCCAGCGGTCGTCGGCCGCGAACACGTCGTCCACGTGGACCGCGAAGTAGTTGCGGGAGGCGCCGAGATGCACCCCGCCGGTCATCCACTCCACGATGCCGCGGGCCAGCAGCCGGAACTGTTCCTGGTACTGGTTGTAGACGAACGTGACGACGAGCTCCCGTCGGCCGTCGTGCCGGTACTCGCCCACCAGCGAGCCCCGGGTCGTCCTGCCGGGGATCGGGGCGTCGACGTACGAGGTGAAGTCCGCGCCCGCCACGGGCGTCGACAGGTAGGCGTAACTCTCGCCCACGGTGGGGGAGTTGTCCTCGAAGGGCACGGGCCCGTCCAGGTAGCCGAACGGTCCGGCGGCGCCGGCCGTGGTGACCTGCGCGGAGACACCGTCCAGGCTGCCCGAATAGCCGCCGTTGACCGGGTAGTTGAGCCCGGCCTCCGGACGCGCGTAGGTGTAGGCGTCGACCTGCGGGATCGCGTAGGTCTGCTCGTAGGCCGCGAGGGCCGTCATCTCGGCCGAACCGGCCGCGAACGGGTTGTCGTTGGGCAGGACCACGGCCTGGAACTTGGCGCGCGGAACGCCGTCCACCGTGTCCGCGAGGAAGGCCGCGTCGATCACGGGTCTCGCGGAGTCCTGCAGGTCTACCTCGGTGTAAGGCGTTCCCTCGGTGTCCAGTTCGGCCGCGACGGCGTCGGTGGACGGGCCTCCGTCGCTCACGATCAGGACCCGCAGATCGACGCGGGGCGTGACCGCGTCGGCGTGGGCCGTGGCCGCCGGCAGGGCGAACGAGGCTATGAGGGCGCCCACAGTGAGCGCGGTCGTGCGTATGGTCCGCTTCATGCGGTGTTGTTCCCTCCCCGGGCAGGGGTCGCCACTTGCTCCCGCCGGAGCGGACGCACCCCCATGCGTGACGCCACGCCCCCCTCAGACGCCAGTCGTCACGCATCAGTCGCGTCACATAGTGGTGCCCCTGTGTAGCTTTTGTGGTCATGCTGCGAAACGTGACGGAAAAGTGAGGCGTCCATTCGGTCGTCGCGTCGCGCTCACCGAGTG
>NZ_JBSFLV010000024.1:0-95652 GCF_053599215.1 Streptomyces sp. NPDC001002
GGCGGCCCGGACGCACGCCCCGACGTCCGCGACCACGAAGTGGACCCGCCAGTGGGGCCGGAGCGTGGGATCGGGGGCGGCTCCCAGAGCGCCGGCTCCTGGAGGAGGCGCAGCCGGGCCGCCGCGTAGCCGCTGGGTCCCGAATCCTCTGCTTCGTTGCGCACGTCCGTGCTCGACACCCAGCGACTCCTGTTCCTCTTCTTTTAGAGCGCGTCCGGTCCGCGCTCGCCGGTCCGGACCCGTACGGCCGTCTCGACCGGGAGGGACCAGACCTTGCCGTCACCGATCTTGCCGGTGCGGGCGGCCTTGACGATGACGTCGATCAGCTGCTCGGTGTCGTCGTCCTCGGCCAGTACCTCGATACGGATCTTCGGTACCAGGTCGACCGTGTACTCGGCACCGCGGTAGACCTCGGTGTGACCCCGCTGACGACCGTAGCCGCTGGCTTCGGTGACCGTCAGGCCGTGGACCCCGAAGGCCTGGAGGGCCTCCTTGATCTCGTCGAGCCGATGCGGCTTCACGACGGCGGTGATGAGCTTCATGCGTCCACCTTCTTCGTCTCCGCGGCGGCCAGTGCGCCGCTGCCGATGCCACCGCCGGCGCCGCTGAAGTCGTATGCGGTCTCGGCGTGCTCGGCCTGGTCGATGCCCGAGATCTCCTCGTCCTCGCTGACCCGCATACCGATGGTCTTGTCGATGAGGAAGGCGAGGATCGCGGAGGCGATCAGGGAGTAGGCCAGGACGGCGAAGACACCGGCGCACTGCTTCCAGAACTGGTCGAGGCCGCCGCCGTAGAAGAGGCCCTCGACGTCGGACTGGCCCTTGCCGCTGGCGAAGAAGCCGATGAGCAGGGAGCCGACGACACCGCCGACCATGTGGACGCCGACCACGTCGAGCGAGTCGTCGTAGTTGAAGCGGTACTTCAGGCCGACGGCCGCGGCGCAGGCGACACCGGCGATGACACCGACCGCGATCGCGCCGAGCGGGCTGACCGCACCGCCGGACGGGGTGATGGCGACCAGACCGGCGACCGCGCCGGAGGCGGCGCCCAGGGTGGTGAACGCGCCGTGCCGGATCTTCTCGTAGGCGAGCCAGGCGAGCATGGCGGCCGCGGTGGCGATCTGCGTGTTGACGAACATCAGCGGGCCGACGCCGTCGTCGTTGCCGAGCCAGGAGCCGGCGTTGAAGCCGAACCAGCCGAACCACAGGAGACCGGCGCCGAGCATGACCAGCGGGAGGCTGTGCGGGCGCATCGGGTCACGCTTGAAGCCGGTGCGCTTGCCGATGACGAGGATCACGCCGAGTGCCGCGGCACCCGCGTTGATGTGGACCGCCGTACCACCGGCGAAGTCGATCACACCGAGCTCGAAGGCCCAGCCGCCGGTGCCCCAGACCCAGTGCGCGACCGGGAAGTACACGACCGTCGCCCACAGCACGACGAAGAGCGACCAGGCGGTGAACTTCACGCGGTCGGCGATCGCGCCGCTTATCAGGGCCGGCGTGATGATCGCGAACATCATCTGGAAGACGGCGAAGACGAAGACCGGGATCGTGTACCCCGACCAGATGTCCATCTTGTCGATGCCGCTGAATCCGACGAAGTCGGACTCCCAGCCGATCAGCGAGCCGTGGTCGGTTCCGAACGACATGGAGAAGCCGTAGAGCACCCACAGGATCGTGACGATCCCGATGCTGATGAAGCTCATCATCAGCATGTTGAGCGTGCTCTTGACGCGGACCATGCCTCCGTAGAAGAAGGCGAGGCCCGGAGTCATGATCAGCACCAGGGCGGAACAGATAAGCATGAAGCCTGTGTTGGCGGCAGACAACTTGTCTGCGGCAAGCGTGATGGCTGGTGCCATCGGCGTCTCCTCGTCGTTGGTACGGCCCCGTGCGGGCGAAGCCTGAGCGGTCATGAGGGGTGGGCCGGTTATGCGCCATGAGATTGGCGCAGCGCGGTTTCCGTCGAAGCCCCTCGATGTTTCGCCGCCGTGACGAAGGCGTCCTGCGTGTTACGCGTCGATGAACTGGCAGATGTTCGGCGGAGCGATCGTTATCGTGGCGCAACCTTCCCTGGAGGAAGCAAACCGGCCGCGGTCGGCCTTCCGATGACCTGGCATGGGGGAGCCGAGTCGGGCAGTTCGGGAGGGCCGGCCGCGGCCGGAGTTCTGGGGCTGTGCCGTGTCTCAGACCGCTTCGGCGGTCTCCGGCAGCTCGATGGCGAGCTTGTCGGTGAGGTCGATGACCTCGGCGAGGTCACCGAAGTCGCGGACGGCCGTGTCGACCGTCTTTCGAATACGAGTGTTGACGCGCTCCGAGCGGACCTTCTTGGCTACGTGCATGGCCTCCTCGACCAGAACCGTGCTCCGCTCGGGCTCACGCTGCAGCAGGTGCACGGTGGCCATGCCGATCAGATTCAGTGCGTACGACCGCTGGTGCTCGCTGTCCTTGGCGAACAGGTCGACGGCCCGCCGCATCACGGGCTCGGCCAGCGAGGCGTAGGTGGGGCTGCGGCCGGCCACGTAGGCCAGGTCGCGGAAGGAGTGGCTGTTCTCGCCGTGCAGTTCGGCCTCGGAGAAGAAGCGGATCCAGTCGGACTCCGGCTCGTCCCAGTCGTCGACGTCGGCGAAGGTGTCCTCGGCCATCCGGACCGCCCGCTTGCACTTGCCGGGCTGCCCCATGTTGGCGTAGGCGCGGGCCTCCATCGCATACAGCATGGACTGGGTGCGCGGGCTCGCGCAGTCCCGGCTGCCGTACTGCGCGAGGTGGATCAGCTCCAGCGCGTCCTCGGGCCGGCCGAGGTGGATCATCTGACGGCTCATGCTGGACAGGACGTACGAGCCGAGCGGCTTGTCGCCCGCCTCCTTGGCGGCGTGCAGGGCGAGGACGAAGTACTTCTGCGCGGTCGGCTGCAGCCCGACGTCGTACGACATCCAGCCGGCCAGCTCCGCCAGTTCGGCGGCGACCTTGAACAGCTTGCGGGTGGTGGAGTCGGGCTGGGGCTCCTGGAGGAGGTCCGTCACCTCGTGCAGCTGGCCGACGACGGCCTTGCGGCGCAGCCCGCCGCCGCACTGGGCGTCCCACTGGCGGAACATCACCGTGGTGGACTCCAGCAGCTCCAGCTCGGGCCGCGACAGCCGGCCGCCGCGCCGACTCGCCGCGAGCGACTCGGCCTGGGCCGACTGGGGGGTGTGCTGCGAGGGCACCAGCCAGCGCTGCATGGGCTCGATGAGGGACGGGCCCGCGGACAGGGCCAGCGAGGTTCCGAGGAAGCCGCGCCGGGCCAGCATGAGGTCACTGCGCGAGAACTCGCTGAGCAGGGCCACCGTCTGCGGGCCCGTCCAGGGCAGGTCGACGCCGGTCGCGGAGGGTGACTGGCGGGCCGCGCGCAGGCCGAGGTCCTCGACGGAGACCACACAGCCGAAGCGCTCGGAGAACAGCTCGGAGAGGATCCTGGGGATGGGTTCGCGGGGGTTCTCGCCGTCCAGCCAGCGGCGCACGCGCGAGGTGTCCGTCGAGATGTGGTTGGCGCCCAACTGGCGTGCCCTGCGGTTGACTTGGCGGGCGAGCTCGCCCTTCGACCAGCCGCTGCGCACGAACCACGACGTGAGCAGCTCGTTGGGCAGCTTCTCCGTGCTGGTCGCGGTTGTCCCGCTTCCGCCGTTGCCGCTCACTGGAACGCCCCCATCCCTGAGACCACTTGTCGCTGAGTGCGCCAAGCCTTATCAGAATGCCGGTAAATACGGCCGTCCGTCTGCTGGTTGTCACCCTTCGAACGGAAAGCCGACTTGCCTCCGGCATACCCACGAGTGCATGTGCCCCCAGGACCCGTGCACTCAAAGTAATCCTACGATCACCGCTCCAGCCATGGCGATCCCGGAAACGCCACCATTCGCCACCCCTTCGAATGAACCTACGGTCGCCCACGCACGATTCACTTGACATAGGACGACCGGGAGTCGGCGGAGCGGTGCACTCAGGGGCGCGCACCGCCGAGTTCACCACCCGGGGCACACTCGCGCGCCGCCTGGACCACGCGACGCGGGGAAGTCGAGAAGCACGAGACAACACAGAGTCACGTTCCGCATCCGCGTCGTAACCACCGACGCGTCGGACACGTTGGAGGGGGCATGGGCTTCACGATCGGCGGCATCCGGGAGATCCGCTCCGGCACGCGTCGGCGCGGCCGCTCCTTCGAGTGCACGGCCGTCGCCGAGTTCACCGGTCTCTGGGGCTGGGACGTGGTACGGGGCGCGCGGGCCGCGGGCGGCGCCTGCTCCTGCGGTCGCACGGACTGCCCCGAACCGGGCGCGCATCCACTGGAGTTCGCGCCCCAGGTGCCGGCCGGCGCCACGCTCGACGAAGTCACCAAGGCCTGGGCGGAGTTCCCGGGAGCGTCGGTCATGCTGGCCGTCGGCCGCGCGTTCGACGTCATCGAGGTGGCCGAACCCGCCGGGCGCCGCGCCCTGGTCCGCCTGGAGCGCATGGGCCTGCCCGTCGGCCCGGTCGCCGCGACCCCCGAGGGCCGCGCCCACTTCTTCGTCGCCCCCGGCGCCGCCGCCGAACTCCCCGAGCTGCTCTACCGCATGGGCTGGGACGACCCGACCTCCCTCGACCTGCGGGGCCTGGGCCCGGGTACGTACATCACGGCCCCACCGTCCGACCGCGGCGGCCTGGGCCCGGTCCACTGGCTGCGCCCACCCGCCCTGGACGCGGCGACCCGCCCCCCGCAGGCCCGCCTGCTCCTGGGCACGCTGGCGTACGTGGCCCACCGCTCGGGGGCGTAGGCCTCCGGCGGTTGGCACGGGGTTCCGGCGTGGGCGTCCGGCAGTGAGCACAGCGAGTTCCGGCGCGGACTCCGGGCGACGAACGCCGCAGGGCGCCGGTCGACGAACACGGAGGGCCTCGGTCCGAGGGCACGAATGGCGCCGCTCCCGGCGCACAAAAGCCGCGCCCGCCCCTGACTGCATATCGGGGGCGGGCGCCTCTTCTTCGGTGCGCGCGGGCTCGCGGTGGCCGCAGGCGGCGCGTGCGGGTCAGTCCCCGATAAGCGCATCCACGAACGCCTCCGGCTCGAAGGGTGCCAGGTCGTCCGCGCCCTCGCCCAGGCCCACCAGCTTGACCGGTACGCCCAGTTCGCGCTGGACCGCGATCACGATGCCGCCCTTGGCGGTGCCGTCGAGCTTGGTGAGGACGATGCCGGTGACGTCGACGACCTCGGCGAACACGCGGGCCTGGACCAGGCCGTTCTGCCCGGTCGTGGCGTCGAGGACGAGCAGCACCTCGTCCAGCGGCGCCTGCTTCTCGACGACCCGCTTCACCTTGCCGAGCTCGTCCATCAGGCCGGTCTTGGTGTGCAGCCGTCCCGCGGTGTCGATGAGGACGACGTCGGCCCCCATCTCCTTGCCCTCCTTGACCGCGTCGAAGGCGACGGAGGCGGGGTCGCCGCCCTCGGGCCCGCGCACGGTGTAGGCGCCGACCCGCTCGCCCCAGGTCTGCAACTGGTCGGCGGCGGCGGCACGGAAGGTGTCGGCCGCGCCCAGCACGACGCTGTTGCCGTCGGCCACCAGGACGCGGGCGAGCTTGCCGGTGGTGGTGGTCTTGCCGGTGCCGTTGACCCCGACGACCATCACGATGCCGGGCTTGCGGTCCTCGGGTTCGGTCTTCACGACCCGGTCGACGTCGGTGCCGACCAGCTTGAGCAGCTCCTCGCGCAGCAGCGAGCGCAGCTCGTCGGGGGTGCGGGTGCCGAGCACCTTCACCCGGGCACGGAGGCCGTCGACCAGTTCCTGGGTGGGCTGCACGCCGACGTCGGCGGTGAGCAGGATGTCCTCGATCTCCTCCCAGGTGTCCTCGTCGAGGTGCTCGCGCGACAGCAGCGTGAGCAGCCCCTTGCCCAGGGCGTTCTGGGAGCGGGAGAGACGGGAGCGCAGCCGGACGAGGCGTCCGGCGGTCGGCTCGGGGACCTCGATCTCGGGGGACGTGAGATCGGGTCCGGCGGGCGGTTCCTCGACGGCGACGGGCGCCGAGCCGCCCGGCAGATCCACCTCCTCTATGGTCCGGCGCGGTTCGTCGCGCGGGGTCTCGGCCTCGTCGCCGACGTGCGGCTCGGCCGGCGGGGCGGTGATGTCGGGCACGGAGGTGGGCGGCGGGGGCAGCGGCTTCTTGCGCCGGCTGCCGATGACGAGCCCGCCGATCGCACCGAGCACGACCACGGCGATGACTACAGCAAGGATGACGGTTTCCATAACGCACCCAGTATCGGCCATGGGTCTTCGCCGTGCTCAGTGCCGTACGGCCCGGAACCACCGCCCGTACGGATCGTGACCGGGGGCCCACGACTCTGGCCGTCTGACGCTCCGTCAGCTACCGTCCCCCGCACATCCGCCCGGCGAAGGGGACCCCATGCCCGTCACGGTCGTACGTTTCAACCTCGTCGAACCCGACGCCACCCCCGCCTCCCTCGGCGCCCGCTACCGGGCCGCCGTGGAGATGGCCGCGTACGCGGACGAGCGCGGGGTCACCACCGTGCAGACCGAGGAGCACCACGGCGTCGCCAACAACTGGCTGCCCTCGCCGTTCGCCTTCGCGGCCACGGTGTTCGGCGCGACCCGCACGATCGCGGTCACCGTCTCCGCGATCATCGGCCCGCTGCACGACCCGCTCCGGCTGGCCGAGGACATCGCGGTGCTCGACCTGCTCAGCGGCGGCCGCCTGGTGACGGTCGCCGGCATCGGCTACCGGCCCGAGGAGTACGCCCAGTTCGACGTCGACTGGAAGCGCCGCGGCAAGCTCCAGGACGAGCTCCTGGAGACCCTCCTCAAGGCCTGGACCGGCGAGGAGTTCGAGTACCGCGGCCGTACGGTACGGGTCACCCCGCGCCCGGCGACCGAGCCGCACCCGCTGCTCCTGGTGGGCGGCTCATCGAAGGCCGCCGCCCGCCGCGCCGCCCGCCTGGGCCTGCCGTTCTTCCCCAGCGCGCATCTGCCGGAGCTGGAGGCCTACTACAAGGAGCGGCTGGTCGAGTACGGCACCGAGGGCTGGACCATGATGCCGACCGCCGAGACGCCCCTGCTGCACATCGCCGAGGACCCCGACCGGGCCTGGGCCCAGTACGGCGAGCACTTCCTGCACGAGGCACGGACGTACGCCTCCTGGCAGTCCGGCGAGATCCGGTCGGCCGTGAAGTCGGGGGCGACGGACGTCGACGAGCTGCGCGCCGAGGGCGTCTACCGGATCCTCACGCCGGACGAGGTCGTCGAGCAGGGGCTCGACAACCTCGTACTGCATCCGCTCGCCGGTGGGATGCCGGTGGAGGAGGGGTGGCGGAGTCTGCGGCTGTTCTGCGACGAGGTGCTGCCGCGGCTCGGCTGAGCCGGGTCAGCCCATCTCCTCCAGCTTCTTGCCCTTGGTCTCCTTCACGAACTTCAGGACGAACGGGATGGAGAGCGCGGCGAAGACCGTGTAGATCACGTAGGTCGCGGAGAGGTTCCAGTCGGCCAGGGACGGGAAGCTCGCGGTGATGGCCCAGTTGGCGATCCACTGTGCGGAGGCGGCGACGCCGAGGGCGGCGGCGCGGATCCGGCTCGGGAACATCTCGCCGAGGAAGACCCAGACCACGACGCCCCAGGACAGGGCGAAGAAGAGGACGAAGACGTGGGCCGCGATCAGCGCGGTCCAGCCCTGTGCGCTGGGCAGCTTGCCGTCGACCAGGTCGAAGGAGAAGGCCCATGCCTCCAGCGCGAGACCGACGACCATGCCGACCGAGCCGATGAGGGCCAGCGGCTTACGGCCGATGCGGTCCACGAAGATCATGGCGATCACGGTGCCGATGATGTTCACGATCGACGTCGTGAAGGAGTAGAAGAACGACTCCGTGGGGTCGACGCCGACCGACTGCCACAGCGTCGAGGAGTAGTAGAACGCGACGTTGATGCCGACGAGCTGCTGGAAGGCCGAGAGGCCGATGCCGACCCAGACGATCGGCTTGAAGAAGAAGCCGCCACCGCCGAGCAGGTCCTTGAAGGTCGACTTGTGCTCGCTCTTCATCGCGTGCTCGATCTCGGCGACGCGGGCGTCCAGGTCGACGTCGTCGCCCTCGACCTCGCGCAGCACGGTGTGGGCGCGGTCGATCTTGCCCGCGGAGATCAGGAAGCGCGGGGACTCGGGGATGGCGAAGGAGAGCAGGCCGTAGAGGACGGCCGGGATCACCATGACGCCGAGCATGACCTGCCAGGCCTCCAGGCCCATGAGCTTGCCGCGCTGGTCGCCGTCGGCGGCGTTCAGCAGACCCCAGTTGACCAGCTGCGAGATCGCGATGCCGATGACGATGGCGGCCTGCTGGAAGGAGCCGAGCCGGCCGCGGTACGCCGGCGGGGAGACCTCGGCGATGTAGGCGGGGCCGATGACGGAGGCCATGCCGATGGCGAAGCCGCCGATGATCCGCCAGAAGGCGAGGTCCCAGAGCGCGAAGGGCAGCGCGGAGCCGACGGCGCTGATGGTGAACAGCACGGCGGAGATCTGCATACAGCGGATACGGCCGATGCGGTCGGCGATCCGGCCCGCGGTCGCCGCGCCGATGGCACAGCCGATCAGGGCGATGGCGATGACCTGCGCCAGGGCCGCGGAGCCGATGTCGTAGCGGTCCCGGATGGCCTCGACGGCGCCGTTGATCACGGAGCTGTCGTAGCCGAAGAGGAATCCGCCCATCGCGGCCGCCGCCGCGATGAAGATGACGTGCCCGAGATGTTCGGGGTGAGCCGGTCCGGCTCCTGACTTGGGGGCCTCAGCGGTGCTGGTCACGTGTACTCCTTGGGCCACCGGCAACACTGCCGAATGGGGACCATGCCAGATCGGTGGCATCTGCAAGTAAAAACGACGTTGCCGAGACTATGCCTTCAAGTTTCGAAGTCAATGGGCGATGAATGTGAGATATCAGCCCACCCGTGAGGGGTTTGTGTTCAAGATTTGAAGGAACGGCTTCAGCGCAGTCGCTGGCTGATGACCTTCGAGACCCCGTCGCCCTGCATGGAGACGCCGTACAGGGCATCGGCGACCTCCATCGTCCGCTTCTGGTGCGTGATCACGATGAGCTGTGACGCCTCCTGCAGCTCCTGCATGATCCGGATCAGTCGCTGGAGGTTGGTGTCGTCGAGGGCTGCCTCGACCTCGTCCATGACGTAGAAGGGGCTGGGTCGAGCTTTGAAGATCGACACCAGCAACGCTACGGCGGTGAGTGAGCGCTCGCCACCGGAGAGCAGGCTCAGCCGCTTGACCTTCTTGCCCGGCGGGCGGGCCTCGACGTCCACGCCCGTGGTGAGCATGTTGTCGGGATCGGTGAGGATCAACCGGCCCTCACCGCCCGGGAAGAGCCGGCTGAAGACGCCCTCGAACTGCACGGCCGTGTCCCGGTAGGCCTCGGTGAAGACCTGCTCGACGCGCTCGTCGACCTCCTTCACCACCTGGAGCAGGTCGGCGCGGGTCTTCTTCAGGTCTTCGAGCTGCTCGCTGAGGAACTTGTGGCGCTCCTCCAGCGCGGCGAACTCCTCAAGCGCGAGCGGATTCACCTTGCCGAGCTGCTGGTACGCCCGTTCGGCCGACTTCAGCCGCTTCTCCTGCTCGGCCCGGTGGAAGGCCTTGGGCCGGTTGCGCGGGTGCTCGGGATCGTCCGGGAGCTCCTCGCCCTCGGCGGCGAGCGAGGGCGGTACGAGCTGGTGGGGGCCGTACTCCTCGACGAGCCCGGCCGGCTCCACGCCGAGCTCCTCCAGTGCCTTGGTCTCCAGCTGCTCGATGCGCATCCGCTTCTCGGCGCCGAGCACCTCGCCGCGGTGCACGGAGTCCGTCAGCTTGTCGAGCTCGCCCTTGAGGTCGCGGCCGGTGGTGCGGGCGACGGTCAGCTCCTGCTCGCGCCTCGCCTTGGCCGCGTCGGCCGCGGTCCGCTCCTCGTCGGCCCGGCCGAGCGACACCTCCACGTGCAGGAGCAGCTGGCGCGCACCGGAGGCGACGGCTTCGGCGACGGCCGCCTCGTGACGCAGCCGGGCACGGCGCTGTTCGGCACGCGCGCGGGCCTCGCGTTCGGCGCGGGCGGCGCGGTCGAGGGAGTCGGCTCGGCCGGCCAGGCCCTTCACACGTTCCTCGTGTGTACGGACCTGGAGGCGGGCCTCCATCTCCGTCTGGCGGGCGTTGGCGCCGTCGGCGGCGAGACGGTCCCGTACGGAGGTGTCGGGTTCCTCCTCGACCGGCATCTCCTCGGCCACGGCGAGCCGTTCGGCGAGTTCTTCGGCGTCTTCCAGGGCCTTGTCGAGGGCGTCCTGTGCGCGGGCGGCGGCTGCGGTGGATCTCTCGGCCTCGCCGGCCGCTCCGCGAGCTTGGCCGGACAGGCGGCCGAGCTGTTGTGCGACGGCGGACTTCTCTCGGTCGGCGGCTCTGCGGCGCTCCCCCAGCGCCTCGACCTGTGCGGCGGCTTCTTTGCGGTGTTCTGTTGCCGCGTGCTGGGTCTCGGTCAACTCGTCGCAGCGGACTGCCAGTTCTTCGAGTTCTGCGGCGGCCTCGTCTACGGAGGCCTGTACTTCGAGGAGGCTGGGGGCGCCTGCGGAGCCGCCGTGGGCGAAGTGGGCGCCCAGTAGGTCGCCTTCGGCGGTGACGGCGGTCAACTCCGGGTGCCGGTAGACCAGTTCCTCGGCGTCTTCGAGGGTGCCGACGACGACGATGCGGTTGAGGAGGCGGCGGATGGCCGGCATGAGGTCGGAGGGGGCGCGGACCAGTTCCGCGGCAGAGAGGGAGGTGTTCTGTGATTCGGCGGCTGCGGGCTCGTCGTGGCTGGTCGCGCCCCGCGGCGGAGCCGCAAATGGATGCAGCCCCGCGCCCCTTGAGGGCGTTGTGGCACCCGGCGTCGAGTCGTCAGGGCCCCCCGCCAACAGCAACGCTGCCCTGCCGCCGTCCTGTTTGCGCAGCAAGCGGATTGCGTCCGCCGCCGAGGACGGGGAGGTCACCGCGATCGCGTCCGCCGCCGCGCCGAACGCCGCCGCCAGTGCCACCTCGTAACCCGGTGTCACCGTGAGGAGTTCTGCGGCCGGGCCCAGTAGTCCGGTGAGGCGGTCCTTCGCGCCCAGCAGTATTCCGGTGCCGTCCTTGCGGCGCAGGCCCAGGGCCAGGGCGTCGTGGCGGGCCTTGGTCGCGGCTCGGCTGCGTTCCGCCGTGGTGGCCGCTTCTCGGGCGGAGGTCAGCGCTGATTCCGCCTCGGCCAGCCGCTGCTTGGCGGTGTTCTGTTGCTCGCCGAGTTCCGCGTCGTCGGCGTCCAGGCCGTCGACCTCCGCCTTGAGGGCCTCGTACTCCTCCTGGGCGGTGACGGCGCGTTCCTGGGCCTCGTCGCGGGCGGCGGCCAGGCGGTCGATCTCGGCCTGCGCGGAGGCGGCGCGCGAACGGGCCGCGTTGACCTGGCCGTTGAGCCGGGCGAGGCCCTCGCGGCGGTCGGCGATCGCGCGGGCCACGTCCTTGAGGCGCCGTTCCTCCTGGGTGAGTTCGCGCTCCAGGTCGGCGCGGTGCGCGACCGTGTCCTCCAGGGCGCGCTCGGCCGCTTCGAGGGCCGCTTCGAGTTCGGCCTCCTGCTCGCGGACCCGGGCGGCCTCGCGCTCCATGTCCTCGGGGTCACGCCCGCGCCGCTCCTCCGGGGGCACCGAGGTGGCGCTCTTCACGCGCGCGTCGGCCAGCGAGATCGTGCCGCGCACCCGCTCGGCGAGCTGGGAGAGTTCGTACCAGGTCTGCTGGGCGCGCTGGAGTCGCGGGGTGAGCTGGCGTACCTCGTCCTCAAGGAGGGCCTCGCGCTGCTGGGCCTTCTTCAGCTCCAGCTCGGCGGCTTCCTTGCGTTCCTTCAGCGCGGCCTCGTCGGCGACCTCGGTCTGCAGCGCGGAGCGCAGCCGTACGAGGTCGTCGGCGAGCAGGCGCAGGCGGGCGTCGCGGAGGTCGGCCTGGATGACGGCGGCCCGGCGGGCGACGGCGGCCTGCCGGCCCAAAGGCTTGAGCTGGCGGCGCAGTTCGTCGGTGAGGTCCTGCACGCGCGCGAGGTTGGCCTGCATCGCGTCCAGCTTGCGCAGCGCCTTCTCCTTGCGCTTGCGGTGCTTGAGGACGCCGGCCGCCTCCTCGATGAAGGCGCGGCGGCCCATGGGATCGGCGTGCAGGACGGAGTCGAGCTGGCCCTGGCCGACGATGACGTGCATCTCGCGGCCGATGCCGGAGTCGGACAGGAGTTCCTGGATGTCGAGGAGGCGACACGTGTCGCCGTTGATCTGGTACTCGCTGCCGCCGTTGCGGAACATGATCCGCGTGATGGTGACCTCGGCGTACTCGATGGGCAGCGCCCCGTCGGAGTTGTCGATGGTCAGGGAGACTTCGGCGCGGCCGAGGGGCGGACGCCCCGTGGTGCCGGCGAAGATGACGTCCTCCATCTTGCCGCCGCGCAGCGACTTGGCGCCCTGTTCGCCCATGACCCAGCTGAGCGCGTCCACGACGTTGGACTTGCCCGAGCCGTTGGGCCCGACGACACACGTGATACCCGGCTCGAACCGGAGCGTGGTCGCCGAGGCGAACGACTTGAACCCTCGGAGGGTCAGGGCCTTGAGGTGCACGCCGCTGGACTCTACCTTCCGCCGCTATCTCACTCCACGAACGTCCGGTTCCCCGCGGTTTCGCCTTTGAACGTGCAGGGCACACCAAACGTTAAAGAGGGTGAAGGGCGACGGGGGAAAGAAAGAAGGGACGCCGAAGCGTCCCTTGCAAACTCTGACAACTTAGCGGCTGATGTTCGCCACCGAACCCCTGCTGTCGTGGTGCGATGCAGTGATCAGGTGAGCGCAGGCTCCGCCTGGCGTGCGTCGATGCTCTCGAGAAGCGAGTCGTGAGAAGCGGCAGCCGTCAGCGCGTCGTTCTCCGCCTGGATCCGTCCGAGCTCGGATTCCAGGTCCTGGACGCGCTGCTGGAGCCGTCGCATCTCGGCGAGGAGTCGCGGGTCGGAACCGCCGACGTAACCGAGAAGCGCCTTTGCCATGATGGATGGTCCTCCACACTGAGTGACCGACCGAAGCGGTGTGGGTCGTGAGGGAATCGCACCCGCAGTGCCTGGCACTGTTGAGATAGTGCTGCCGTTCTCCATGCCAAACAGCTAAGGTGCGCGGGGTTTTCAGCGTCTCACCAAAAAGTTTGACGGTCAACACGATCACGCCCTGTATTGACGGGCAACCCGCTGTCGGCGGCCTGAAGACGGCGGCGCCGCGACTCCTGCGGGGTCCTGAGGGCGTTCGATCATTCTTAGCTGCGGAGCCTGCCACGACACGGGGTTCTTGACAACCACCAGGCCATTTCTGCTTCGGGCAGCTGCCGGTGGCATGTCCCTCCGCTTCCGCCTGCGCCTCTTTACAGAACCGGCTCAACGGATGGCGAAGCCGTCGTATCCCCCACGGGGTGTGTCCCAGATCTCGGTGACACCGTCCACGCGCCCGGGCGTGTCGTCACCCTGGAGCCACCCCAGGAGTCCCTCGCACCGCTCCCGAGGCCCCTCCGCGACCACCTGAACCCGTCCGTCCGCCAAATTGAGAGCAAAACCACTCAGGGACCCGAGCTCCAGCGCCTTGGCCCGCGTGAACCAGCGGAAACCCACACCTTGGACCCGTCCCCGCACCCAGGCGACCAGCCGCACATCCTCGCTCATGAGTGCAACCTAACCGGCCAATGTCTCTCGGGGCACTCCCTCCTCTGGCGCCATGCGGTACCGTCCCCATCCAATGAATCTCATATGAAACTCACTCGATCGAGTGAGATCGCGTGAGTCGGGTCACAGCGAAGATTCCACGGCCCAGAGGTTCCGCGGATCCCGAGGTCCTATGGGTCCGCTCGACCGCAGAACGAGGAAGGCAAGGACATGGGACGCCACCGACGCTCCGCCGCCGGCCGCGCCGCCACGAGCCGCGCCACGGGGGTCACTACAAGGGACGGCTCGTACACGAGCGGCTACGACCCTCAGGAGTACTCGTACAGCTATGAAGCACCGCAGTCCTACGGCGGTGGGGCCCCGGAGTCGTTCGGGACCGGCCCCGTCACGGACAGCGAGGCGCACACCAGGGCGTCCGCGCGCAGCGCCGCCTATCTCTTCGCCAACGAGGACGACTTCGCCACGGTCTTCCCCGACGACGGGCGCTCGCCCGGCGGGGGCTCCGGCCGGGGCCGCTCGCACCGCCGGCGCAAGAAGACCGTGACGCCGGTGAAGTCCGGTCTGCTCGGGGTCTCGGCCGCGGTCGCCATCGGCACCGTCGCGGTCGCCACGGGTTCGATGCCCGGGCTCGAGAACTACAAGCTCGGCGGCGGGGGCGGCGGCGACAAGACGCAGGCCGTCGGTACGCCGAGCAACTCCGCGACCGAGCAGGGCGGCACGTCCGGCAGCGCGGAGAACCGGGACGACGGCTCCTCGACGAGCCGCGACTCCGACCGGGCGGCCTCGCCGAGCACGGTTCCCTCGACCTCGCCCTCGACGGCCGCGCCGACCAAGAAGCCGACCGAGAAGCCGGTGGAGACACCGAGCGAGAAGCCGACCACCACGCCGTCGGCGAAGGAGCCGGCCCCGCCGAAGGAGAGCTCCTCCGCGATCACGGTCACCGCGGAGGCCGCCGCCGAGGCGCAGGTGCTCCAGCTGGTCAACGACGAGCGGGCCAAGGCCGGCTGCAGCCCGGTGGCCGCGAACAGCGCGCTGTCGGACCTGGCCACGGCCTTCAGCGACGCGATGGCCGCGCAGGGCTTCTTCGACCACACCGACCCGAGCGGGGCCACTCCGTGGGACCGCGCGGCGGCCCTGGGCATCACCGGCCTCGGCGGCGAGAACATCGCCCGCGGCCAGGCCGACGCGGCCGCGGTGATGGAGGCCTGGATGAACAGCCCCGGCCACAAGGCCAACATCCTGAACTGCGACTTCAAGACCCTGGGCGTCGGCGTGCACTTCGGCGAGGGCGGCCCCTGGTGGACGCAGGACTTCGGGTACTAGATCCCGTACGTACCCGGGTAGGCACGAATCGAAGGCAGCGCTAACCGGTGGTTAGCGCTGCCTTCGAGTACGCTCGTGGCATGGACATCACGCAGGAGCCCACGGACGTACGGGACCTCCCCTTCAGCGTGTTCGCGAAGGCCTGCCCCTCGCGCGTGACGCTGGAGCACGTCACGGGACGCTGGGGCGGACTGACCCTCGGGGCCCTGTACGAGGGCTCGCTGCGCTTCAACGAGCTGCGCCGGCGCGTCGACGGCGTCAGCGAGAAGATGCTCTCCCAGACCCTGCACGCGCTGGAGCGCGACGGCCTGGTGCACCGCGAGGCCCAGCCGACGAACCCGCCCCGCGTGGACTACGAACTGACCCCCCTCGGCCGCGAGGTCGCCGAGCGCCTCCTCGGCCTCATCCACTTCGTCGAGGGCCGCATGGACGAGGTCCTCGCGGCCCGCGAGCGCTACGACGGGACGCGCGGCGCCCGCTGACACGTCGGGCAGAAGTAGCTGGACCGGTTCATCCACGGCCGCCGGCGCATCGCCGTACCGCACCTCTTGCACGGCAGACCCTCACGCCCGTACGCGTCGAGCGACCGGTCGAAGTACCCGGACTCGCCATTGACGTTGACGTAGAGGCTGTCGAAGCTGGTGCCGCCGACGGCGAGCGCCGCGTTCATCACATCCCTTACGTGGCCCAGGAGTTCGGCCGTGCGCGGGCGGGTGAAGCCGGACGTGGGGCGTTCGTAGTGGACGCGGGCGCGCCAAAGGGCCTCGTCCGCATAGATGTTGCCGACTCCGCTGATCAACGACTGGTCCAGCAGGGCCCGTTTGATCGTCGTGCGCTTGCGGCGCAGCGCTTGGTGGAAGGCCTCGTCGTCGAACAGCGGGTCGAGGGGGTCACGGGCGATGTGCGCGATGACGTCGGGCAGTCCCTCGGGGGTGTTGTCGTGCAACGACAGTCCGCCGAAGGTGCGTTGGTCGACGAAGCGGAGTTCCGTGGCCAGGTCGTCCGCGAATCGGACGCGAATGCGCAGGTGCTTCTCGTCGGGCGACTCCTGCGGCTGGACCAGGAGCTGGCCGCTCATCCCGAGGTGCGCCAGGACCGACTGGTGGGTGTCCTCCAGGGGCAGCCACAGGTACTTGCCGCGCCGGCTGGGGACGCCGACGCGGTGTCCCTTGAGGCGGTGCGCGAAGTCGTCGGCACCGGCGATGTGCCGGCGTACGGCACGCGGGTGCAGCACCTCGGCGTCGGCGACGACACGATGGGCGACCCACCGCTCCAGGCCGCGCCGGACGACCTCGACCTCGGGCAACTCGGGCATCGGGACTCCCGTACCGGAAAACCGCTGTGGATGAACCGAGCGCCCGGCCCACGGAGGGGACGGGCGCTCGGGGTGCGCTGTTCGTCAGGCGGAGACGGACGACGGGCCTTCCCCGTCCTCCTCGGCGGCTTCGACGACTGCCGGTTCGGCAGCCTCCTCGGCCTCCTGCTCGGCGGCCTGTGCGGCCGCCAGCTCGGCAGCTTCCTCGGCGGCCTTCTCGACCGCCAGTTTGGCTCGCTGGTCCGCGTCGGCCCGGATGGACCGCCATGCGGACTCGGCGGCCTGCTGCTCCGCCTCCTTCTTGCTGCGGCCGGTGCCGGTGCCGTACGAGACGCCTCCGACGCGGGCGGCAGCAGTGAAGGTCTTCTCGTGATCGGGGCCGGTCTCCGTGACCAGGTACTCGGGCACGCCGAGACTTTCGGTCGCGGTGAGCTCCTGGAGACTGGTCTTCCAGTCCAGGCCGGCTCCGAGGTTCGAGGACTTCTCGATGAGCGGGTCGAACAGGCGATGCACCAGTTCGGAAGCCGCGTCGAGGCCTCGGTCGAGATAGACCGCGCCGATCACCGCTTCTAGGGTGTCGGCGAGGATGGACGCCTTGTCCCGGCCGCCCGTGCCCTCTTCACCACGGCCGAGCCGGATGAAGGAACCCAGGTCGAGACCTCGACTGACCTCCGCCAGCGCACGAGAGTTGACCACCGCGGCCCGCAACTTGGCCAGTTGGCCTTCGGGCAGGTCGGGGTGGGTCGTGTACAGCGTGTCCGTGACCACGAGGCCGAGCACGGAGTCCCCGAGGAACTCCAGCCGTTCGTTGGTCGGCAGACCGCCGTTCTCGTACGCGTAGGAACGGTGGGTCAGCGCACGCACCAGAAGGGCGGACTCGAGCTGGTAGCCGAGCCGCCCTTCCAGAAGCGTGTGGGACGAGGCCGTGTTGTCCGACTTTTTCCTGGCGGTTGGGTCCGCCTTGGCGTCATCCGCCTTCTTGGCAGTGGACACGGTGCCTCTCACCAGCCGCTCAGACCTCGAGGACCTGGCGCTTGTTGTAAGTGCCGCAAGACGGGCACGCGATGTGCTGCAGCTTGGGCTCGTGGCAGCGCTCGCACGCAACCAGGTTGGGGACCGCAGCCTTCCACTGCGACCGGCGGTGGCGCGTGTTGCTGCGCGACATCTTCCGCTTCGGAACAGCCACGGCTACTTCTCCTGCTTCTCGGCGGCACGGGCTGAACGAGGCTCGTCGCCGCTCATCTTGTCCTTCTCGCCGTCTTCGAGTGAACCGGCGAGTCCCTGCAGTGCCGCCCAACGGATGTCGACGGCGTCGTGGTGGTGGTCCGGGTCGTCCGTGAGCCGCTCTCCGCACTCGGAGCACAGGCCCAGACAGTCGTCCTGGCACACCGGCTGCATCGGCAGTGCGAGCACCACCGCATCCCGCAGCACGGGTTCGAGGTCGAACAGGCCGTCCTCGATGAAGAGTCTGTCCTCGTCTTCCTCGGCGTCGTCGACCGGCTCCGCCTTGGGGCGGCCCCGGTCATCGGCGTCGGGGTAGGAGAACATCTCCTGGAATTCCGCTACGAGCGCCAGCTCAAGCGGCTCCAGACACCTTACGCACTCCCCCTCGGCCTGTGCACGGGCGGTGCCTGTGACAAGCACCCCTTCCATGACCGACTCAAGGCGGAGGTCGAGCTCCACCGGGGCGCCTTCCGGCACTCCGATGACCCCCTGGAGACCGAGGTCCTTCGGGGCGTCGATCGTGCGGGACAGCCGCTGCAGCGCGCCGGGCCGCCGCCCGAGCTCGTGAGTGTCGAACACGAGCGGGTTGCGGTGGTCTAGGCGTGCGTTGGAGGTCATTCCTGCTTTCGATCTTCAGAGCTCAGAGGGACGCTGCCCTTCGGTGACTCCGGGCAGCGCTGATCGCGGACGTACACGCGACCGAAGAGCCAGGATACTGGACCTTTCGCTCTCGGCCCAATCCGGATGTCCGTTACTGGCCGCGACCCTGTTCGTAGGCCCGCAGCTGCTCCGGAGTGATCATGCCGGTGTCGAAGAGGCTGGTCTCGTCCAGGGCGTACGACTGCTGGGCCTGCTGCGCCTGCTGGGCCTGGTTCGGGTCGTACGCCTGCTGCTGGGCGTCGTAGCCCTGGCCCTGGTAGGCGTAGGGATCGGCCTGCTGCTGATAGCCGTACGCGTCCTGCTGGCCGTAGCCCTGCTGCTGGTACTGCCCGGCGTAGGGGTCGGCCTGCTGCTGATAGCCGTACGCCGGCTGCGGCTCGGCGTAGCCCTGCTGCTGGGCGGGCTGCTGGGGCGCCGCCGCGGCGTTCTCCTGCTCGGTGAGGGCGGTGAGGTCGGCCAGGTAGTCGGCGTCGCTGGAGTGCTGGAAGGTCGTCTGGTCGTCGGCCAGGGCGCCGAGGTCGTCGGTGGCGATCCGGCCGTGCAGCTTCTGCCGGCCGCGGCCGACCGCCTCCAGGGTCTTGGCGAGCACCGCCTCGAAGGCACCCAGCTTGACGTCCACGTAGGAGTCGGCGTCCTTGCGCAGGGTCTCCGGGTCGTGGCTGCGCTCGGGGGCGTCCTCGTCCTCGTAGCCCTGCTCGTCCAGGCCCGGGCCGGTGCCGAGCAGCTTCTCGCGGCCGCGGCCGACCGAGCCGAGGGTCTTGGTGAGGACGACCTCGAAGTTGGCGAGTTTGGAGTCGACGTAGTCGTCGGCCTCCGCGCGCACGTCCTCGGCCTCCTTGCGGGCCTCGGCGAGGATGCGGTCGGCCTCGGCCTGGGAGCGGCGGGCGATCTCGGTGTCGGAGATCAGGGAGCCGCGCTCGGCGTGCGCGTGCTGGATGATCTGCTCCGCCTCCTGGCGGGCCGACTCGACCATGTGGTCGCGGTCGCCGATCAGCTCCTGGGCCTGGGCGAGCGAACCGGGCAGCGCCTGCCGCAGCTCTTCGAGCTGCGCGAGCAGTTCGGCGCGGTTGACCACGCACGACGCCGACATGGGCATGGAACGGGCGCCCGAGACCGAGGCCACGATCTCGTCGAGCTTCTTCTGCACGTCCACCTGTACGTCCACCGGTGCTCGCCACTCTCTACAGCTGGGTTGGAGACGGACGGGAAGACTGTAGCCCCATCAGCCCTTGCGCAGGCGCTTGTCCAGAGCCTCCAGGACCAACGGCGGTACCAGGTGCGAGACATCGCCGCCCCAGGTGGCCACCTCCTTGACCAGCGAGGAGGAGAGGAAGCTGTAGGTGGGGTTGGTCGGCACGAAGAGGGTCTCCACGCCGGACAGGCCGTTGTTCATCTGCGCCATCTGCAACTCGTAGTCGAAGTCGCTGACGGCGCGCAGGCCCTTGACGATCGCCGGGATGTCTCGCTGCTTGCAGAAGTCGACGAGGAGGCCGTGAAAGGCCTCGACGCGTACGTTGCCGTAGTCGGCGGTGACCTCGCGGATCAGGTCGATCCGCTCCTCGATCTCGAACAGGCCCTTCTTGGACTTGTTGATCATCACCGCGACGTAGACCTCGTCATAGAGGCGGGAGGCGCGGGAGATGATGTCGAGGTGTCCATTGGTGATCGGGTCGAACGACCCGGGACAGACGGCACGGCGCACTTGTGGTCCCTCGCTCTCCGGTCCGGTCATCGTGCGTCTTCGCACGTAGAGGCGGCGCGACCGTACCAAAACGTCCCTTCGCCGTAGCGACGGGCCCTGATCGCTTCGAAACCGTCCGGCCACCGGAATTCGCCGCCTCTGGTGCTGCGCTCAACGGTGACCAGTGCGTCCCGCGTGAGCCAGGCCCCGGTGCGGAGTGTGAGGAGAATCTCCCGAAGATCGGCGTCCGTGACGGCGTACGGCGGGTCCAGGAAGACCAGGTCGTACGGCTGTGACGGGGCCGGTGACTGGATGATCTGTTCCGCCTTGCCCGCGCGGACCTCGGCGCCGGGGAGGCCGAGGTTCTTGACGTTCTCCTTGATGGTGCGGGCGGCTCTGGCGTCGGCCTCGACCAGGAGGGTGTGGCTCGCGCCCCGTGACAGTGCCTCCAGGCCGATGGCTCCCGAGCCGGCGTACAGGTCCAGGACCCGGGTCCCTTCCAAGGGGGTGCCGAGGAGGGACTGCCAGGTGGAGAAGAGGCCTTCTTTGGCGCGGTCGGAGGTGGGGCGGGTTCCGGTTCCCGGCGGGACGGCCAGGCGGCGTCCGCCGGCTTCGCCTGCGATCACGCGGGTCATGTGGGGTCCTTGTGTGTGGACGGCTTCAGGTCTCAGTGTGGCTGGTCGCGCAGTTCCCCGCGCCCCTGGGGGGTGCCACTAGCCCTTTTCCAAGTACTGCTCTCTCTCCTCGTCCAAAAGGGCGTCCAGGGCCGTTCGCAGACCTGGGAAGCCCGTCAGCTCGGGATCCGTCGCCACCACGGCCGTCGCCTCCGCTCTCGCCTCGGCGATGACCTCCTCGTCCTCGATGACCGCCAGGACGCGGAGGCTGGAGCGGGCGCCGGACTGGGCCTGGCCGAGGACGTCGCCTTCTCGGCGTTGTTCCAGGTCGATGCGGGAGAGTTCGAAGCCGTCGGTGGTGGAGGCGACCGCGGTCAGGCGCTGGCGGGCGGGGCTGGCCTCGGGCATCTCGGTGACCAGGAGGCAGAGGCCGGGGGCGGAGCCTCGGCCGACGCGGCCGCGGAGCTGGTGGAGCTGGGAGACGCCGAAGCGGTCGGCGTCCATGATCACCATCGCCGTGGCGTTCGGGACGTTCACCCCGACCTCGATGACCGTCGTGGCGACCAGGACGTCGGTGTCGCCGGCGGCGAACCGGCGCATGACGGCGTCCTTGTCGTCGGGGTGCATCCGGCCGTGCAGGACCTCGACGGAGAGGCCCTGGAGAGGGCCCTTGGCGAGGTGGTCGGCCACTTCCAGGACGGCCAGGGGCGGGCGCTTCTCGGCCTCGTCCTCGGGAGACTTCTTCTTGGCGGCCTTCTTGGGGTCGCCCTGTTCGTCGGCGTCATCGCCGATGCGGGGGCAGACGACGTACGCCTGATGGCCGTTCTCCACCTCCTCGCGCACGCGCTCCCACGCGCGGGCCAGGAAGTGGGGTTTGTCGGCGGCCGGGACGACGTGGGTGGCGATGGGTGAGCGGCCGGCGGGGAGCTGGTCGAGGACCGAGGTCTCCAGGTCGCCGAAGACCGTCATGGCGACCGTGCGCGGGATGGGGGTGGCCGTCATGACCAGCAGGTGCGGGGGCTGCTTGCCCTTGCCGCGCAGGGCGTCCCGCTGCTCGACGCCGAAGCGGTGCTGCTCGTCCACCACCACCAGGCCGAGGTCGTGGAACTGGACCTTGTCCTCGATCAACGCGTGCGTGCCGATCACGATGCCGGCCTCACCGGTGACGAGATCGAGCAGGGCCTGCCGCCGGCCGGCCATGCCCATGGAACCGGTGAGCAGCACCACCTTGGTGGCCGTTTCGGCCCCGCCCAGCATGCCGCCCTCGGCCAACTCCCCCATCATCTCGACGATGGACCGGTGGTGCTGCTGCGCGAGCACCTCGGTGGGGGCGAGCATCGCGGCCTGCCCACCGGCGTCGACGACGGCGAGCATGGCGCGGAGGGCCACCATCGTCTTGCCCGATCCGACCTCGCCCTGCAGCAGCCGGTGCATCGGGTGGTCCGTCGCCAGGTCGTCGAAGATCTCCTTCGAGACCTTCTGCTGACCCTCGGTGAGGGTGAAGGGGAGGCGGTCGTCGAAGGATGTGAGGAGGCCGTCGGGGGACGGTTTGCGGGGGACCGCCGGGAGTTGGGCGTCGGCGTGGCGGCGGCGGGCGAGGGCTACCTGGAGGACGAAGGCCTCGTCCCACTTGAGGCGGGTGCGGGCGTCGGCGATGTCGGCCTGGGTGCGGGGGCGGTGGATCTTGAGGAGGGCCTCGGGGAGGGAGACCAGGCCGCGGCCCTCGCGCAGAGTGTCCGGGAGGGGGTCGATGGCCTCCTGGGCGCTGGGCAGCACCGTCTGGATCGCCTTGCCGATCTTCCAGGACTCCATCTTGGCGGTGGCGGGGTAGAGCGGGATCAGGGAGCCGGCCCAGGTCTCGACCGGTTCGTCCGTGTCTCCGTGCAGCAACTCGTAGGCGGGATGCGCCAGTTGGAGGCGGCGGTTGAAGACGGAGACCTTGCCGGCGAACATCGCGCGCGTGCCCGGCAGGAGTTCCTTGTGGGGCTTGTGCACGCCGTTGCCGAAGAAGACCAGCTGAATCCGGCCGCTGCCGTCGGTGATCGTGACTTCGAGGCGCTGGCCCTTGCCGCGCGGTGCCTTGGACGAGGCGAAGGTGTGCAGACGGGCGTCGGCGACCTGGGCGACCACCGTGACGTGCTCGTCCATGGGGAGCTCGGCCAGGTGCGTGAGCTGGCCCCGCTCCTCGTATCTGCGCGGGTAGTGGTGCAGGAGGTCGCCTACGGTGTGCAGGCCGAGATGCTCGGCCATCACCTTCGCGGTGGCGGGGCCGAGCACCGATTTCAGTGGCTGGTGCAGCGGTTCTTTCAGTGCGGGCACGAGATCCATTGCACACCACACCACTGACATTGCCGTATACGTCTCGCGAAACCCCTGGTCAGACGGCTCGTTCGGGCTTTAGGATGGCGCGCTCCGGCCATCCCCCGCGGTCACCACCCCAACCAGGGACCGCCCGACCCCGCGCCGTGCGTAAGTTCCCCCCAGCGGCGCTGCGACGATGGACTCCCAGACCTCACAGTCATCCCAGCCGTCCCAGCCACCTCATACGTTCCAGGTCGATCTGCGTGGCCTGGTGGATCTACTCTCCCACCACCTCTACTCCAGCCCCAAGGTCTACCTCCGCGAGCTGCTGCAGAACGCGGTGGACGCCATCACCGCCCGGCGCGCGGAGCAGCCCGACGCCCCGGCGCGGGTACGGCTGTTCGCCGAGGCCGGCGTCCTGCGGGTCGAGGACACCGGTGTGGGGCTCACCGAGGCGGACGTGCACAACCTGCTCGCGACCATCGGGCGCAGTTCCAAGCGCGCCGAGGGGCTGGAGGCGGCCCGCTCCGACTTCCTCGGGCAGTTCGGCATCGGTCTGCTGGCCTGTTTCGTCGTCGCCGAGCGGATCCGGGTCGTCAGCCGCAGCGCGCGTACGCCGGACGCGGCCCCCGTGGAGTGGACGGCGAGCGACGACGGTTCGTACACCGTGCGGACGCTGCCGCACGAGGCGCGGCCCGAACCGGGCACCACCGTGCACCTGGTGGCACGCGCGGGTGCCGCCGAGTGGCTCGCCCCCGCGCGCGTGCTCACGCTGGCACGGGACTTCGGAGCGCTGCTGCCGTACGACGTCCGGGTCGGCGACGAGGCGGTCACCGATCTGCCGGCGCCCTGGGACCGCTCCTACCCCTCCCCCGCCAACCGCAGGGTGGCCCTGGCCCGGCACTGTCACGACCTGTTCGGCTTCACGCCGCTCGACTCGATCGAGCTGGCCGTGCCGCTGGCGGGCATCCGCGGGGTGGCGTACGTGCTGCCGTCGGCGGTGAGTCCGGCGCAGCGGGCGAGTCACCGGGTGCACCTGAAGGGGATGTTGCTGACCGAGCGGGCCGAACAGCTGCTGCCGGACTGGGCGTTCTTCGTGCGCTGCGTGCTGGACACCGACAGCCTGCGGCCCACGGCCTCGCGGGAGTCGCTGTACGAGGACGAGACGCTGGCGGCCGTACGGGACGCGCTGGGCGAGCGGATCCGGTCCTGGCTGACGGGTCTGGCGGCCGGCGATCCGGAGCGGCTCTCGGCGTTCCTGTCCGTGCACCACCTGGGCGTCAAGTCGCTTGCCCGGCACGACAAGGAGATGCTGCGCACGATGCTGCCGTGGCTGCCCTTCGAGACGACCGACGGGCGGTTGTCCCTGGAGGAGTTCGCGCAGCGGCACCCGGTGGTGCACTTCACGCGCACGGTGGAGGAGTACCGGCAGGTCGCGCCGATCGCGTCCGCGCAGGGCGTCGGGGTCGTCAACGGCGGTTACACGTACGACAGCGAGCTGGTGGAGGCGTTGCCGTCGGTGCGGCCCGGGACGGTGGTCGCCGAGCTGGACGCGGACACGGTGACCGCTCATCTGGACACGGTCGACCCGGCGGAGGAGCTGGCCCTGTCGGGCTTCCTGGCGGCCGCGCGGGCCAAGCTCGACCCCCTGGGCTGTGACGTCGTCCTGCGCGCCTTCCACCCGCTGTCCGTGCCCGCGCTGCACCTGGACGACCGGGAGGCCCGGCACGAACAGGCCCGCGCGGCGGCCGAGGAGGGCGCCGACGACCTGTGGGCGGGCATCCTGGGCTCGCTGCGCGGCAGCACGCCACGCGCGCGTCTGGTGCTCAACCACCTCAACCCGCTGATCCGCAGGATCAGTTCGATCGGCGATCCCGAACTCATCGGCACGGCAACGGAGTCGCTGTACGGACAGGCGCTGCTGATGGCTCAGCGTCCGCTGCGGCCTGCGGACACGGCGTTGCTGAACCGGTCGTTCATCGGCCTGCTGGAATGGGCCACCCATGGCGAAGCCGACCCCGGCTCCGATTCCGACACCGCGGGGGGCGGTCACTGATGAGTGAGATCACCGATTTCGACTCGCTCCGCCAGGAGATGGCGGAGAACTCCGAACGCCCGGAGGGTCCCGCACGCAACGCGCGCGCGGAGCAACTGCTCGCCGAGGCCGAGAAGTTGAACATCCCGCTGGCCGTGATCGAGGCGCTCGGACATCAGCTGAAGGTCTACAACTACAGCTCCGAGAAGGACAAGATGTTCGTCCCCTTCGCGCGTCTGCTGCGCATGTGGGACGAGCGGCCCGAGGACTTCGACGAGTACGAGACGCACTCGCTGCACTGGGTCTTCAAGTGGATGTCGTCCGGCATGCTCGACCAGCCGCACGTCCCGCTCGCCTCCATCGAGAAGTGGCTCGGCGAGATGGAGCACCGCTACCGGCTCGCCGGGCACTCCGAACGGGCGGTGCGCAGCGCCGAGTTCAGCGTGGCCGCGCACATCGGTGACGTCCCGCGCGCGGAGCGGGCGTTCGACGCGTGGCTGGCGGCCGACCGGGACGGCATGGCCGACTGCCACGCGTGCGAGTTGCAGGGGCAGGGCTGGTGGCAGGCGGAGCGCGGCCGGGACGAGGCGGCGTTGGAGCTGCTACGGCCGGTCCTGGAGGGCGAGTTCACCTGCGCCCACGAGCCGCACACCGCGCTGGCCTCCTCCCTGACGCCCCTGCTGCGCCTGGGCCGCACGGACGAGGCGCGCGCGAACCATCTGCGGGGCTTCCGGCTGGTGCGGTCCATGGAGAGCATGCGGGGCGCGTACGCGGACCACGTGGAGTTCTGCGCGCTGACGGGCAACGAGGCGCGCGGACTCGAACTGCTCGCCGAGCGCCCGGCGTACTTCACCGACGCCGGACAGCCGCGCAGCAGGCTGGACTTCCTGTCGGTGGTGGCGCTGCTCATGGACCGGCTGACCGAACTCGGCCTCGGCGAGCGGCAGGTGCCCGGACCGCCCGGCCGGACCTGGACCGCGAGCGAACTCGCCCCGCACGCACGCGCGGAGGCCCTCGCCCTGGCGGCCCGGTTCGACGAGCGCAACGGCACGCCGTACGTCAGCGAGCGGGCACGCGCGCGTATGGACCAACGCCCCCTGGTGGAACGGCTGCCGCTCGGGGTGCGCGCGACCCGCCCCGCGTCCGTGTCTCCGCCTGTGGTTCCGGTCGCCGAGACCGCCTCGGCACCGGACCTGCCCACCCTCCTGGCCGAGGCGCGGCGGCTGTCCGACACCCTTCAGCCGAACGCCGTCCCGGCCTGGGCGGCGGTCGCGCGGGCCGCCGAGGGCGTCGAGCTGGACGCCCGCGACCGTGCGGAGATCGTCGACCACGAGGCGATGGACCGGGGCCCCGAGGGCGCCGAACTCTTCGAGCGGGCCGCCGAGTTGTACGCCGAGGCGGGCGACCCCGGCGAGGCCCTCGCGGCACGCGCGCGTGCGGCCTACATCCGCGCCCTGTCCGGCCATGTCGACGAGGCCGTCGCGATGGTCACCGACCTCTACGACGAGGTCCTCGCGCTCTACGCCGATGAAGCGACCGGCGTACGCCAGACGGCGTCGGTGCTGATGGGCCGGGCCCGCATCCTGATGCGGCGGGCGCATGAAGCGGGCGAGTCGGGCGAGGGCGTCGACGAGACGGTCCTCGGAGCCGCCGATGCCGCCGTGCGGGAGTTGCTCGCGCTGGTCGACGGACGGGGCGAGGGGGACGTACGGCTGGCGTCCCGGTCCGCCGAGGGGCAGGCCATGCTGGCGGAACTGGCGCTGCAGAGCGGTGAGTTGGAGAAGTCCGCGGAGCTGTTCGGACGGGCCTCGGAGAAGTTCGTGACGGCGGGGCTGCCCTGGTTCGCCGTGGAGTACGAGGCGCGGTTGGCGGGCCTCGCGCACCATCTGGGCGATGTCCCGGAGGCGGAGCGGGCATTGCGGGCAGCGCTGGAGCACGGCGGGCCGCATCTGGAGGCGGTCGGGCGGGCCCAGCTGCACCTCCAGCTCGGCGAGGTGCTCGGCGGCCGGGGACTGCTCCAGGAGGCCGCGGAGCACGCCCTGGAGGCGGCGCACTGGGCCGATGAGGCGGGCGAGGGTCCGACCCTGGGCGCCCTGGCACGGCACCAGCTCGGCGGGGTCCTGCTGCGCCGGGAGCGGTGGGCCGAGGCCGCGGAGGTGCTGGAGTCGGCGCTGCCCGACCTGACCGCGGAGACGCACGGCGACGGCGCGATCGTCCAGACCCAGTGGTGGCTCGGCGACTGCCTGAGCGAACTCGGCGAACACCGCGCGGCGGCCGAACGCCGGTTGCAGGCCGCCGAGATCGCCCGGCACTGGCCCGAGCAGCAGGACCACGCGACGCTGGCGCACCTCGCCGCCGAGTCCCTCGGCAACGCGGGGCTGCTCGCCGAGGCGGACCAGGCCTACGCGCGCGCGGGCGACCTGTGGCAGTCGCTCGACAACGTCCACGGCCTCGTCCGCTCCCTGCGCGCCCGCGCGTGGCTCGCGCTCCGGGTGGAGGACGAGGACGGCAGGGAAGCGGCACGGGAGTTCATGGCGGACGCGGTCCGCGCCTGCGAGGACGCCCTGGGCGACGGCGTGGACGACGACACGGCACGGCTGCGGCTCGTCGCCGAACTCGGCCACACCCACCGCCAGTTCGGCGACCTGCTGGCCCGCTCCGCCGCCGAGGACGCCGACGACGAGGCGATCCGCGCGACACTCGAAGCGGCCCTGGCCCAGGTCGACGAGGCGATCGCCGTCTTCGTCCCGCTCGGCGACGGCGCCCTGGACAGCCGCACCGGCGCCGAACTCGCCGCCGGCTGGCTGGAGTCCGACCTCAGCCGCCCCAACCGCGCGGCGGCCCGCGCCCGTTCGGTCCTCTCGGCGTACGACGGCGCCACGAAGGAGGACACGACGGCCCAGGCGAGGCGGGCGGAGGCGGAACAGATGCTCGAGGTGGTCCTGGAACAGGGGGCGGACTGACGCGCGTAGCGCCGGGCGGGCGGGCGCGACGCCGGGTGAGGGTGCCTCGGGGTGGGCCGGCGATCGACCGCAGGTGAAGCGACCGTGCCCTACTCCACCCCGATCAACAACAACGCCCCCTGCCGCCCACCCCGGTACACCACCGTGTCCACGGCCAAGTACCCCTCACGCACGCGTGCTTCGAGGCGGGTGGTGACGGAGTCGGGGGCCTCGTCGCCCAGGACGAGGGTGACGAGTTCGCCGCCGGCCGAGAGCATGCGGTCGAGGACGGCCTCGGCGGTGGCGGTGACGTCCGAGCCGATCACGGCCACGTCGCCGTCGATGAGGCCGAGCACGTCACCGGCCTGGCAGATGCCGGCCATCGTCCAGGACTGGCGCTCGGCGACCGCGACCTCGGCGTACCGGGTCGCGCCGGCAGCCGACGTCATCGACACGACGTCCTCGTCGAAGCGCCGCTCCGGTTCGTGCACGGCGAGTGCCGCGATGCCCTGGACGGCGGAGCGGGTCGGGATCAGGGCGACCCGGATGCCCTCGGCGCGGGCCTGCTCGGCCGCCGCGGCGGCGGTGTGGCGCAGGTCGGCGTCGTTGGGCAGCAGCACCACCTCGCGCGCGTGGGCCCGCCGTACGGCCTCGACGAGCTCCCCGCTCGCGGGCGGCTCCCCGGGCCGTGCGAGCACGATGGTCGCGCCGGCCTCGGTGTACAGCCCGGCCAGGCCCTCGCCCGGCACGACCGCGACCACGGCCCGCTGGGCGCGCTCCCGGGGCGGCCGCTCGGCACCCGTCGTATGGACGTCACCGAGCCCGAAGTGGGTGATCCGGATCCGGTACGGCCGCCCGGCCTCGACGCCCGCTTCGACGGCGGCGCCGGCGTCGTCCACGTGCACATGGACGTTCCACAGCCCGTCGCCGCCGACCACCACGAGCGAGTCCCCGAGGGCGTCCAGGCGGGCCCGCAGCCGGTTCACGGCCGTGTCCTCGGCCTCCAGGAGGTAGATCACCTCGTAGGCGGGACCGCCCTCTTCAGGGGAGTCGGAAGCGGGGGCGCACTCTTCGAGGGTCACGTCGTCGGCGGCAGCGGCCGTATCGGCCTCCACGCGTGCGTGCCCCCCGAAGACCACGACCGCCCCCGGCGTCTCCCCCGTGAACGTCTCCACCAACGCGGCCAGCACCGCCACCAGCCCCCGCCCACCGGCGTCGACCACCCCGGCCCGGTCGAGGACGGCGAGTTGTCCAGGGGTGGCGGCCAGCGCCGTACGAGCCCCTTCGTAGGCGGCCCGCGCGACCGTCCCGCAGTCGCCCTCCGCCTCCTCGGCAGCCTCGGCCGCGGCGGAGGCGACCGACAGGACCGTGCCCTCCACGGGGTGCGCGACGGCCTGGCGGGCGGAGTCGGCGGCGTGCCGCAGGGCGAGGCGGAGACCGGAACCGTCGGTGTGAGGCGTCTCACCGTCGACGGCGAGCACCTGGGCCATGCCGCGCAGCAACTGGGCGAGGATGGTCCCGGAGTTCCCCCGGGCGCCTATCAGCGCGCCGTGCGCCATCGCGTGCGTGGCGTCCGCGAGCGTCGGCTTCTCCGGCGTCCCGGGGCCCACCTCGTGGGCCGCGAACACCGCCTCCACGGCCGTGACCGCGGACTCCATGGTCAGATACAGGTTGGTGCCGGTGTCCCCGTCGGCCACGGGGAAGACGTTGATCGCGTCGATCTCCTCGCGCGCGCGGCCCAGTGCCGTCAGCGCGAGACCGCACCAGGTGCGCACCGCGAGAGCATCGAAGAATGTCTGCGGCACCTGCGCCACCTGCGCCTCCCTGAGCTGCTGGACTGCAGGAAGCGTAGAGCAGCCGTGGTAGTTTCGTTCTACTGGCGCAGCCGTTGTATGCTGCTCCGGTTGCCCGATCCACATCGGGCCATTCCCCTGGCAGCGCCACCAAGATCTCTGTTTCAGCGATCTCGATCCCGGCATGCCGGGATCAACCGTAAGTGCATCTGAAGTCTTTGGAGTGACCCGTGGCTGCCAACTGCGACGTCTGCGGCAAGGGCCCGGGCTTCGGCAACAACATCTCCCACTCGCACCGCCGTACGCCCCGTCGCTGGAACCCGAACATCCAGCGCGTACGTACCGTGGTCGGTGGGACGCCGAAGCGCGTGAACGCCTGCACCTCGTGCATCAAGGCCGGCAAGGTCTCGCGCTGACGCACTGTTGAGCGCGTAGCCACTGCTGGTTCGCCGCACTGAGCCGGTCCACCTCGTGTGGACCGGCTTTTTGCTGTGTCCGCACGACGCCTCGCAGACGGCCTGTACGCCGCCCAGCCGCCCTCCGGGACCGCCGGCCGCAGATGTCCGCCTGCGCAGGCGGCCGGCCCCGCACACGGACATCGAGGCGGCCGCGGCCATCACACCGCGGGAGTACCCGGCCCCGCCTCCGGCCTGAGAGCCCAGCCGTGGTCCACGGGCCCGATCCCCGCGCCGAGCGCGAAGCCGGCCGCGATCGCCCCGGTGACGTACTCCTTCGCGGCCCGTACCGCCTCCGGCACGGACTCCCCCTTCGCCAGCTGTGACGCGATCGCCGAGGCGAGGGTGCAGCCCGTGCCGTGGGTGTGCCGGTTGTCGTAGCGGGGTGCCCGCAGCCAGTGCTCCGCGGAGCCGTCGGTGAGCAGGTCCACGGCGTCGCCCGCCAGATGACCGCCCTTGATCAGCACCCACCGAGGCCCGTACGCCAGCACGGCCGCGGCGGCCTCCGGCAGCTGCTCCTCCGACTCGACGCGCACGCCGGTCAGTTGGGCCACCTCGTCCAGGTTCGGGGTCGCCACCGTGGCGACCGGCAGCAGCCGCTTGCGTACCGACTCCAGCGCGGTGGCGGCCAGCAGCGGGTCGCCGTGCTTGGAGACGCCCACCGGGTCGACGACGGTCGGCACGTCCGTCCCGCCGATCAACTCCGCGACGGCCTCGACGAGTTCGGCCGAGGCCAGCATCCCGGTCTTCACGGCCTGGACGCCGATGTCGTCCACGACACTGCGGTACTGCGCCCGCACCGCCTCCACCGGCAGCTCCCAAGCACCTTGCACGCCCAGGGAGTTCTGCGCGGTGACCGCGGTGAGGACGCTCATGCCGTGCACGCCGAGCGCGAGCATCGTCTTCAGGTCGGCCTGGATACCGGCCCCGCCACCGGAGTCGGAGCCGGCGACGGTAAGGACGTTGGGCTTCACGACTCGATGTCCCCGAAGTGGTCCCAGCCGCCCTTGCTGGTCCAGGGCGCCCCGTCCACCGTCACCTGGGGCAGCGCCGAGGGGTTGAGCACCTCGCCGATGACCTTCCAGCGGGCCGGCAGCTTCACGTCCGGCGCGAAGGTCGCCACGATCGCGTGGTCCTCTCCCCCGGTCAGCACCCACTGCATCGGGTCGACCCCGACGGCCTGCCCGATGTCGTTCATCTGCGAGGGGATGTCGATCGCGCCGGACCGGATGTCGATCCGGACCTTGCTGGCCTCGGCGATGTGCCCGAGGTCGGCGATCAGCCCGTCGCTGACGTCACACATCGCGGTCGCGCCGAGCGCGGCGGCGGCCGGACCCGCGTGGTACGGCGGTTCGGGGCGCCGGTGCGCCTCCACGAAGGCCCGCGGCGAGCGGAAACCGCGGGAGAGCACCGCGAATCCGGCCGCGGACCAGCCCAGCCAGCCGGTCACCGCGACGAGGTCGCCGGGCTGGGCACCGCCCCGGGTGACGGGCTCGTGGTTGCGCAGATCGCCGAGCGCCGTGATCGACACCATGATCGTGTCGCCTCGTACGACATCGCCGCCGACCACGGACGCGCCCGCCACCTGGCACTCGTCGCGCAGCCCGTCCATCAGCTCGCTCGGCCAGGTCACCGGCAGTTCGGCCGGGACGACGAGACCGAGCAGCAGCGCGGTCGGCACGGCGCCCATGGCCGCGATGTCCGCGAGGTTCTGCGCGGCGGCCTTGCGGCCCACGTCGTACGCGGTGGACCAGTCCCGGCGGAAGTGCCGCCCCTCAAGGAGGATGTCGGTGCTGGCCACGACCCGTCGGTCGGGCGCGGCGACCACGGCGGCGTCGTCGCCGGGGCCGACCCGGACCGCCGGGGTGGTGGTGAGACGGGAGGTGAGCTCCCTGATGAGCCCGAACTCTCCCAGCTCACCAACAGTGCCCTTCATGTCCCTTGCTCCCCTTCTGTCCCCGGCCGTGCCCGGTCGCGCGTCATCAGTGTCCTCGATACGGTCGTAAGGACCGTCAACCTCTGTCGTGCCCGCGCCTCGGCACACGGTCCTCCCTCTCCGCGGGTCTCCCCGCGGTGAGCGGCGACGCGATACCGTGGCGTTCCTTTTCCCCACATGATCCTCGTGGCCGCCCTGGAGGTTCCGTGGTACAGGCGTACATCCTGATCCAGACGGAGGTCGGCAAAGCGTCGACCGTCGCCGAGACGATCAGCAAGATTCCTGGGGTGATCCAGGCCGAGGACGTGACAGGACCCTATGACGTGATCGTGCGTGCCCAGGCCGACACCGTGGACGACCTCGGCCGCATGGTGGTCGCGAAGGTCCAGCAAGTGGACGGCATCACCCGCACCCTGACCTGCCCGGTCGTGCATCTGTAGCCCCCGTCTACCCTTGGCCGGTGAACTTCTTCCGTCACCGGCACCGCACTGTCCTGGGGCCGCCGGCCCTCGCCCTGCTGCTCGCCGCGACGGGCTGCTCCTCAGCAGACGACAGCCCGTCGGCGGCGGTTCCCTCGCCGGGTACGAAGGTCACCGAGCTGTGCCGGAAACTGGACAGTGCGCTGCCGTCGAAGGTCGACGGTCAGGCCCGCCGGGATCCCTCGCCCGCGTCCGCGCTGACCGCGGGCTGGGGGAACGCGGCGATCATACTGCGCTGCGGTGTCGAACGGCCCGAGAAGATGAGCGATCCGGAGGCCGACGGGGTCGAGGTGAACGGCGTCGGCTGGCTGCTGGAGAAACAGGACGACGGATCGTTCCGCTTCACCACGACGCTGCGGACGGCGTACGTGGAGGTCACCATCCCCAAGGCCCGCACGGGAAACGGCGTGGCACCCCTTGTAGACCTGGCCTCATCAATAAAGAAGGCGATCCCCGAAGGGATCGCCGACTAGCCCAAGCCTCAATCAGCGCAGGCCGGTTGAGCGGCGCAGGGCCGCCTGGACCAGGAGGTCCACCAGTTCCGGATAGCTGACGCCGGCCGCCGCCCACATCTGCGGGTACATCGAGATCGGCGTCATGCCGGGCATCGTGTTGATCTCGTTGATCACGAACTCGCCGTCCTCGGTGAGGAAGAAGTCCGCGCGGACGAGCCCCTCGCAGGAGGCCGCCTCGAAGGCGTCCACGGCGAGCCGCCGTACCTCCTCGGTCTCCTCCGGCGTCAGCGGCGCCGGCACGATCCCCGGAGTGGAGTCGATGTACTTGGCCTCGAAGTCGTAGTACGCGTGCGAGTCCGCCGACGGGATCTCCGAGGGCACGCTCGCTCGCGGCCCGTCCTCGAACTCCAGCACCCCGCACTCGATCTCGCGTCCCCGAAGCGCCGCCTCGACCAGGATCTTCGGGTCGTGACGGTGGGCCTCCGCGATCGCCTCGTCGAGGCCGGAGAGGTCGTCGACCTTGGTGATGCCGATCGAGGAGCCCGCGCGCGCGGGCTTCACGAAGAGCGGCCAGCCGTGTTCGGCGGCGAAGTCGACGATCTTCTTGCGGGCGGCCGACTCGTCGCGCTCCCACTCGCGCGGCCGGATCACCACGTACGGGCCGACCTTGAGCCCGAAGGAGGTGAACACCCGCTTCATGTAGTCCTTGTCCTGGCCGACGGCCGAGGCGAGCACACCCGAACCGACGTACGGGACACCGGAGAGCTCCAGCAGGCCCTGCAGGGTGCCGTCCTCGCCGTAGGGGCCGTGCAGGACGGGGAAGACGACGTCGACCTCGCCGAGCGCCTTGGGCACCGATCCCGGTTCGCTGTAGACGACTTCGCGGTTGGCGGGGTCGATGGGGAGCACCACACCGCCCTCGCTCGACTCGGCGAGTTCCTCGACGTTGGGCGTACGGCGGTCGGTGATCGCCATGCGGTCCGGCTCGTCGGCGGTGAGCGCCCACCGGCCGTCCTGGGTGATGCCGATCGGCAGGACGTCGTACTTGCTCCGGTCGATGGCCCGCAGCACGGCGCCCGCGGTGACCACGGAGATCCCGTGTTCGGAGCTGCGACCGCCGAACACGACGGCCACACGCGGCTTACGAGCAGGCTGCTCAGGGCTCTGGGGGAGGTTCTCGGTGCTCATATCGCGTTGAGAGTACCCGTTGGTAGTGGCTTGAGTCAGCGTCCGCAGAGCGGGGTCGCTCAGCGTCGTTCGGGCTTCGCGCTGCGCGACATCAGTTCCTTGAGGGCGACCACCGGGGGCTTGCCCTCGTGCACGATGTCGACGACCGTCTCGGTGATCGGCATGTCGACTCCGTGCCTGCGGGCCAAGTCCGCCACGGACTCACAGGACTTGACGCCCTCGGCGGTCTGCTTGGTGACCGCGATGGTCTCCTGGAGGGTCATGCCCTTGCCGAGGTTGGTGCCGAAGGTGTGGTTGCGGGACAGCGGCGAGGAGCAGGTCGCCACCAGGTCGCCCAGGCCCGCGAGTCCGGAGAACGTCAGCGGGTCGGCGCCCAGCGCCATGCCGAGCCGGGTGGTCTCGGCGAGCCCGCGCGTGATGAGCGAGCCCTTGGCGTTGTCGCCCAGGCCCATGCCGTCCGCGATGCCGACGGCGAGCCCGATGACGTTCTTCACCGCGCCGCCCAACTCGCAGCCGACCACATCGGTGTTGGTGTACGGGCGGAAGTACGGCGTGTGGCAGACGGACTGGAGGCGTTGGGCGACGGCCTCGTCGGTGCAGGCGACCACGGCGGCGGCCGGCATCCGCGCGGCGATCTCCCGGGCCAGGTTGGGTCCGGTGACCACGGCGATGCGGTCCGCGCCGACCTTGGCGACGTCCTCGATGACCTCGCTCATCCGCATGGCGGAACCGAGTTCGACGCCCTTCATGAGGGAGACGACGACCGTGTCGGGCGCGAGGAGCGGCGTCCACTCGGCGAGGTTGGCGCGCATCGTCTGGGACGGCACCGACAGGATCGTGAAGTCCGCGCCGGCGGCGGCCTCGGCGGGGTCGGTGGTGGCCCGCAGGTTCTCCGGGAGTTCGACGCCGGGGAAGTAGTCGGGGTTCGTACGCGTGGAGTTGATGGCCTCGGCGACCTCCGGGCGGCGCGCCCACAGGGTGACCTCGCACCCCGCGTCGGCCAGCACCATGCCGAACGCCGTGCCCCATGAACCGGCGCTGAACACCGCCGCCTTGACGGACTTGCTCACGCGCCCTGCCCCTCTTCCTGTGCGGCCGTTGCCTGTTCGGCCTTCGCCTCTTCGGCCTTCTCCAGATCGGCCTTTTCCCGCTCGGCCTTCGCGTGCGCCTGCGCCTGCCGGGTCTGCTCGGCGGTCCTGCGCCGCTGCTCGATCCGTTCCTGGCGCGGGTCGTAGGGGGTGTCGGGCGCCTTCGCGCCGCGAATGTCCTCCAGCAGGCCCGTGATGGCGGCCATGATGACCTCGGTCGCCTCCTTGAGGACGTCCGGGGACATCTCCTTGTCGTAGAAGGGAGAGAGGTCGACGGGCGGGCCCGCGAGGACGTGCGAGGTCTTGCGCGGCAGGACGTGCAGCTTCTTGGCGTACGGCGGCAGGAGTTCGTTGGCGCCCCACTGCGCGACGGGAATCACCGGGCACTTGGTCTGCAGGGCCACGCGCGCGGCGCCGGTCTTGCCGGTCATCGGCCACTGGTCGGGGTCCCGGGTGATGGTGCCCTCGGGGTAGAACGCGACGCATTCACCGCGCTCCACGGCGTCGATCGCGGCCCGGAAGGCGCTCAGCGCGTCGGTGGTCTCGCGGTAGACGGGGATCTGTCCGGTGCCGCGCATCATGGCGCCGACGAATCCCTTGTTGAAAAGACCGCTCTTCGCGAGGAATCGCGGAACGCGCCCGGTGTTGTACTGAAAGTGCGCGTACGCGAAGGGGTCGATGTGAGAATTGTGGTTCACCGCGGTGATAAATCCACCGTCGGCCGGAATGTGCTCCATTCCTCGCCAGTCCCGCTTGATCAGAACCACCAGCGGCGGTTTGGCGATCACCGCTGCGAGGCGGTACCAGAAGCCGATTCTGCGGCGGGACACGCGAACACCTTCCTCCAGGGCCCGGGGGGCCGCACAAGTGTCGCCCCAGGCCGTCGGTCTGTCGAGAACACCGTACGCCCCGACGGCGCGACCGCCAGATGGACCAGGTGACGGCTGAGTGACAATGGCCGCGACAAGAGAGGGACGAAACGCTCGTGCAGTGGACCTTGGTCATACCCCTGAAAGCCCTGGCTCAGGCCAAGAGCAGGCTCTCGGACACCGCGGCCGACACGCTGCGCCCCGGCCTCGCCCTGGCCTTCGCCCAGGACACCGTGGCAGCGGCCCTGGCCTGCCCCGCGGTCCGGGATGTGGCGGTCGTCACGGGCGACGCCCTGGCCGGCCGCGAGCTCGCCGCGCTGGGCGCGCGGATCGTCGCCGACGAACCGCCGGGCGGCCTGAACAGCGCTCTGGCGCACGGCGCGTCCGTCATACGCGCCGAGCGCCCGGGAAGTCCCGTGGCGGCCCTCAACGCCGATCTCCCGGCACTGCGCCCCCAGGAATTGGCCCGGGTACTGGACGCGGCCGCCGAATTCCCCCGCGCCTTTCTCGCCGACGCGGCCGCAATCGGCACCACACTGCTGGCCGCGGCCCCGCACCGGGAATTGCTCCCGGCATTCGGCACGGAATCCCGCGCCCGCCATCGCGCGTCCGGCGCGGTGGAGCTCCCTCTCGACACGGTGGATTCGGTACGGCAGGACGTGGACACCGGCGACGACCTGCGCGCGGCGCTCGCACTGGGCGTGGGCCCACGGACGGCGGCGGTGGCCGCACAACTGCTGATCCCGGGGCAGTAGTCCCGCCGGCGACGGAGGGCCGACGAGGCACGGGCCGATCCCAGAGCCGCTCCGGGAGCATTGCGGGGCGGCACCGACCCTCGCGGTGGCGCCCCGAGACGGCCCCGCAGCCGCACACTTGCCGATCCCTGGGCTGCCGGGCCGTCGTCCCCTCGCCCACCGCGGAGCACTAGGCTGCGGCCATGCAGGCGACCGCGTACACCTACGACCCCGACACCCGCAGCGGGCAGGTGCTGCTCGACGACGGGACTCCGGTGCCCTTCGACGCGTCGGCGTTCGACGCGGGCGGGCTGCGGCTGTTGCGGGCCGGGCAGCGGGTGCGGATCGAGACCGAGGGCGCGGGCGAGGCCCGCCGCATCACGCTGGTGACGCTCCAGACCTTCTGAGCCTTCTGAACGGCTCCTGCAGAGCCGCCGGGAGGCTTCCCGACAGCCTGCGGGCCTTCTCAACTCACGGTGGACGCCCGGACCTTCTGAACGAACCCTCCGAACGGCCCCTGCAGAGACGCCAGAAGCCCTCCCCGCGCCCCCAGGACTTCTCAACGCGCCGCGGGCCGGACTCCGTTGCGGAGTCCGGCCCGGCGCGTGAGTGCCCGAACGCCCTTACCTCTTGCGGGCGGTGGCCTTCTTGGCGGTGGTCGTGCGCGCCGCCGACTTCTTGGCGGGGGCCTTCTTGGCCGTCGCCTTCTTCGCCGGGGCCTTCTTGGCCGTCTTGGCGGTGGTCTTCTTCGCCGCGGCGGTCTTGGCGGTGGCCGAGGTCTTCTTGGCCGTGGCCTTCTTCGCGGTCGCCTTCTTGGCGGTGGCCGTGGTCTTCTTGGCCGTCGCCTTCTTCGCCGTCGTCTTCTTGGCGGCGGCGGACGCCCGCTTGGCGGGAGCGGCCTTCTTGGCCGCGGCCTTCTTGACCGTCGCGGAAGCTCCGCCGGTCAGGCTGCCCTTGGGCGCCTTCTTGACGGCGACGTCGTTCTTCGGGAGCTTCTTCGAGCCGCTCACCAGGTCCTTGAAGCCCTGGCCCGCGCGGAAGCGCGGAACGGAGGTCTTCTTGACCCGAACCCGCTCGCCCGTCTGGGGGTTGCGGGCGTAGCGGGCCGGACGGTCGACCTTCTCGAACGAGCCGAACCCGGTGACCGAGACCCGGTCCCCCGCGACGGTCGCACGGACGATCGCGTCCAGGACCGCGTCCACCGCCTCGGCGGCCTGCTGACGGCCACCGACCTTGTCGGCAATCGCTTCTACGAGCTGCGCCTTGTTCACGTCTTCCCCTTCGGAGACATTGCCAGAACGAAAGTGTTCAAGCTTTTTCGCACGTTAGGCAGATATATACCGCAAATCAAACACGAAACGGGCTTATCACCCTTGTGCCGCAACGGTTTCGACTGCCTGGGACGTGTTCAGCGTTCCTCTTCGGGGAATCGACCCTCGTCGAGGTCCGACCTGAACCGCTCCAGACGCCTTGCCGCGTCGGCGAGATCGTGCTTGGCCGCGGCCGTAATGACCAGCAGCTTCCGGGTCAGCGCCATCCGTACGCCCTCCGGGACTTGCAGTGAGCGCACCCTTGTGTGCGCTTCCTTGAGTTGGTCCGCGACTGCCGCATAGAGCTTGAGTTGGCCGTCGTGTTCCATGCACAGATTGTGCCATCTGGGGCGAGTTGTCGCCTGCGGGGGTCGCAACTGATGCCTCAAACGGCCTTCCGGGCGGTTGCGGAAGTCACGGTTACAACCCTCGGCTACCCCTGCAACAGCCTTACTAACGTGGGAAGTTGAGCGCGACTGCGAACGCTCGCAGGGCCGTTCGGGTACAGACATGGCTGTACCCCCGATCGGGCTGATCGGGGGTACAGGAAGGGTCCGTGGTGGCCGAAACTCGTCAGGCTTCGGCCTGCTGGGTCAGACCGGAAGCGTCCGCGGCTTGTACGAGGGGCGCTTGGCCTCGTACGCGGAGATGTCGCCCTCGTTCTGGAGGGTGATGGAGATGTCGTCGAGCCCGTTCAGCAGCCGCCAGCGGGCGTTCTCGTCGAGTTCGAAGGCCGCGGTGATGCCCTCGGCGCGCACCTCGCGGGCCTCCAGGTCGACCGTGACCTCGGCCTGCGGGTCCTGCTCGGTGAGTTCCTGCAGCGCGTCCACGATCTTCTGCTCCAGAACCACCGTGAGCAGGCCGTTCTTGAGCGAGTTGCCGCGGAAGATGTCGGCGAAGCGGGAGGAGATGACGGCCTTGAAGCCGTAGTTCTGCAGCGCCCACACGGCGTGCTCGCGGGAGGAGCCGGTGCCGAAGTCGGGTCCTGCCACCAGGACCGTCGCGCCCTTGCGCTCGGGGCGGTTGAGGATGAAGTTCGCGTCCTTGCGCCAGGCCTCGAAGAGTCCGTCCTCGAAACCGTCCCTGGTCACCTTCTTGAGCCAGTGAGCTGGGATGATCTGGTCGGTGTCGACGTTGGAGCGGCGCAGCGGAACGGCCCGGCCGGTGTGCGTGGTGAATGCTTCCATGGCTATCGGACTCCAGCGGGCACGGGGGCGTCGGACAGATCGGCGGGCGAGGCCAGATGGCCCAACACGGCGGTCGCGGCGGCGACCTGCGGCGAGACGAGGTGCGTACGGCCGCCCTTGCCCTGCCTGCCCTCGAAGTTGCGGTTGGAGGTGGACGCGGAGCGCTCACCGGGCGCCAGCTGGTCGGGGTTCATGCCCAGACACATCGAGCAACCCGCGTGCCGCCATTCGGCACCGGCGTCCTTGAACACGACGTCCAGGCCCTCGGAGACGGCCTGCAGACCGACCCGCGCGGAGCCCGGGACGACCAGCATCCGTACGCCGTCGGCGACTTTGCGGTCCTTGACGATCTCGGCGGCCGCCCGCAGGTCCTCGATACGGCCGTTGGTGCATGAACCTACGAAGACGGTGTCCACCTTGATGTCACGCAGCGGCTGACCGGCCTCCAACCCCATGTATTCCAGGGCCTTTTCGGCGGCGAGGCGCTCCGAAGCGTCTTCGTACGAAGCAGGGTCGGGGACGGAGGCCGAAAGCGGCGCGCCCTGACCGGGGTTGGTGCCCCAGGTGACGAACGGCGCCAGCGAGGGCCCGTCGATGACGACCTCGGCGTCGAATTCCGCGTCCTCGTCGGTCTTCAGCGTCTTCCAGTACGCGACGGCCGCGTCCCAGTCCTCGCCCTCGGGCGCGTGGGCGCGGCCCTTGATGTACGCGAAGGTGGTCTCGTCGGGCGCGATCATGCCCGCGCGGGCGCCGGCCTCGATCGACATGTTGCAGATGGTCATGCGGGCCTCCATCGAGAGTTTCTCGATGGCCGAGCCGCGATATTCCAGGATGTAGCCCTGGCCGCCGCCGGTACCGATCTTCGCGATGATGGCGAGGATCAGGTCCTTGGCGGTGACGCCGTCGGGCAGTTCGCCGTCGACGGTGATGGCCATGGTCTTGGGGCGGGCCAGCGGCAGCGTCTGGGTGGCCAGCACATGCTCGACCTGCGAGGTGCCGATGCCGAACGCCAGCGCGCCGAACGCGCCGTGGGTGGAGGTGTGGGAGTCGCCGCAGACGACCGTCGTACCCGGCTGGGTCAGACCCAGCTGCGGGCCCACGACGTGGACGACGCCCTGCTCGACGTCGCCGAGCGAGTGCAGGCGCACCCCGAACTCGGCGCAGTTCTTGCGCAGCGTCTCCAGCTGGGCGCGGGAGACCGGGTCCGCGATGGGCTTGTCGATGTCGAGGGTCGGGGTGTTGTGGTCCTCGGTGGCGATGGTGAGGTCGAGCCGGCGCACGGGACGCCCCGCCTGCCGCAGTCCGTCGAAGGCCTGCGGGCTGGTCACTTCGTGCAGCAGGTGCAGATCGATGAAGAGGAGGTCGGGCTCGCCCTCGGCGCGCCGGACGACGTGGTCGTCCCAGACCTTCTCCGCGAGTGTCCTACCCATCGCTTTCCCTCCGGCCGGCCATGACGCGCCGGCCCAACTAGAGATCTGTGGAGGCGACGCCCGCGCCCCTGTACCCGGGCACCCGCCACCAGGCCCGTCGGTCTTCGGGCCGCCATGCATCCAGGGTTGCGCGTCTCACGGAAAAATGAACTTGCGTTTCACAGAGTGAGACGGGAGTATCGTTTCATGGACAACAGTAGCGGCGTGGGCGTTCTGGACAAGGCGGCCCTTGTCCTGAGCGCCCTGGAGTCCGGCCCGGCCACCCTCGCGGGGCTGGTCGCGGCCACCGGACTCGCACGACCAACGGCCCACCGCCTGGCGGTGGCCCTGGAGCACCACCGCATGGTGGCACGTGACATGCAGGGCCGTTTCATTCTCGGCCCCCGGCTCGCGGAGCTGGCCGCGGCGGCGGGCGAGGACCGTCTGCTCGCGACCGCGGGCCCGGTCCTCACGCATCTGCGGGACATCACGGGCGAGAGCGCCCAGCTCTACCGCCGCCAGGGCGACATGCGCATCTGCGTCGCCGCCGCGGAACGCCTGTCCGGACTGCGGGACACGGTCCCGGTTGGCTCGACCCTGACGATGAAGGCCGGCTCCTCCGCCCAGATCCTGATGGCCTGGGAAGAGCCGGAGCGCCTGCACCGGGGCCTGCAGGGCGCCCGCTTCACAGCGACGGCCCTCTCGGGCGTACGACGCAGGGGCTGGGCCCAGTCCATCGGCGAGCGCGAGCCGGGCGTAGCGTCCGTCTCGGCCCCCGTCCGAGGCCCCTCCAACCGCGTGGTGGCCGCGGTCTCCGTCTCCGGCCCCATCGAGCGCCTGACCCGCCACCCCGGCCGCATGCACGCCCAAGCGGTGATCGACGCAGCCGGCCGCCTCTCAGAGGCCCTACGCCGCACCAGCTGACAACCCACGACTTCAGGGGCCAGCCTCAACGCCGCGGCAGCCCTTGAAGATCAACGAGGTTCACTTCTGGGCACAGGGTGCCGTCTCCCACCCAGGGGCGCGGGGAACTGCGCGACCAGCCACACACAACGCGCACCCGCCAACAAACAGAAACGGCCCCTCACCTCAGCGTCTGCTAAGGCGAAGAGCCATCGTCTGCGTACCCCCGACCGGATTCGAACCGGCGCTACCGCCTTGAGAGGGCGGCGTGCTAGGCCGCTACACAACGGGGGCCTAGATTCTGCGTTTCCGCAGATCAGAGCTGGTCTACCAGGACTCGAACCTAGAATGACGGTACCAGAAACCGTAGTGTTGCCAATTACACCATAGACCAATGCAATTCAAGGAAAAGCGTACCCCCGACCGGATTCGAACCGGCGCTACCGCCTTGAGAGGGCGGCGTGCTAGGCCGCTACACAACGGGGGCCCTAGCGATCCTGCATGGGATACAGCGGGTGCGACCCGTACTGCTTCCCCGGGAAGGATCTGTACCCCCGACCGGATTCGAACCGGCGCTACTGCCTTGAGAGGGCAGCGTGCTAGGCCGCTACACAACGGGGGCTTCGTGGAGTTGATCTCCACGTGTGCAGATGAGCTCTGCGAGCTGGCCTACCTGGACTCGAACCAAGACTAACGGAACCAGAAACCGTCGTGCTGCCAATTACACCATAGGCCACTGGAACTCAAGCCCCTGCGGGGATCTTGTTCTAGCGTGCGCCTTCGGTTTCCGGCCTTTCGGCCCGCTCCCGGGCGGCGCAGGAAGAACATTACCTGAAGGTGGACGGGGCTCCAAAACGGGTATCCGAGCCGAGGATCATGGGGAGTTCGGCGAGGGAGGCGATCCGGTGCGGGCCCTCGGGGGCGTCCCCGCCGGCGTACACACCGCCGCGGTCGATCCACACCGAGAGCAGTCCGGCGTCCGCCGCACCGCGGCCGTCGATCTCCGGATGGTCCCCGACATAGGCGACTTGGCCGGGGGTGAGTCCCAGGGCGTCGCAGGCGGCCAGGAAGGCGCCGGCCTCGGGCTTGGAGACGCCGAGTTCGGCGGCGCAGAGGATGACCTCGAAGCGGTCGTGCACGCCGAGGGTGCGGAGTTTGCGGTCCTGGACGGTGATGCTGGAGTTGGAGAGCACCGCGTGCCGGTGGCTGGCCGCGAGGGCGTCCAGGACGGGCAGCACGTCCGGGAAGAGCGCCCAGGCCGCCTCGTAGTGCGTCATGTACCGCCGGAACCACGTGTCCGCCTCGGCGTCGGTCAGCTCCTCGCCCAGGAACACCCGTACGCGGTCCCTGCGTTGCCCCTCGAAGGTCGTCTCGCCCGCCGAGAACCTCACCCACTGCTGGTCGGTGATCTCGCGCCAGCGAGCGAGCCCCTGCTCGACGGTTCCGTACCCGTCGAGCAGCCCCTCGGCGGCGAGATGCGCGCCCATGCCGATCCGGTCGGCGCCCGTGTAGTCGAAGAGGGTGTCGTCGACGTCCCAGACCACGGCTTTGATCACCATGACCTCGACGGTACCGGGCGGGGTACGGCGAAGGGGCGGCATCCGGTGGTCCGGGTGCCGCCCCTTTCAGGTGCGGGTGCCTTACGCGGCGAGCTTCGCCAGTGCGGCGTCGATGCGGATCAGGGTCTTCTCCTTGCCCAGGATCTCCAGGGACTCGAAGAGGGGGAGGCCGATCGTGCGGCCGGTGACGGCCACGCGGACCGGGGCCTGGGCCTTGCCGAGCTTGAGGCCGTGGAGTTCGCCGGCGGCCAGGACGGCCTCCTTGAGGGACTCCGGCGAGGTCCAGTCCGCCGACTCCAGCTTCTCGCGGGCCGTGCGCAGGAGGGCGTCGGAGCCCTCCTTCATCGCCTTCGTCCAGGACGCCTCGTCCTCGACCGGCTCCGGCAGGAACAGGAAGTCGACGTTGTCCGTGATCTCCGAGAGGACCTTGAGGCGGGTCTGCGCGTGCGGGGCGACCGCCTGCCACTTGGCCTCGTCGAAGTCCTCCGGCGCCCAGGGGGCGAACGGGGCCCGCAGCCACGGGGCGCAGCGCTCGGTGAAGTCCTTCACGTCCAGGAGGCGGATGTGGTCGGCGTTGATCGCCTCGGCCTTCTTGAGGTCGAAGCGGGCCGGGTTGGGGTTCACGTCGGTGACGTCGAAGGCCGCGACCATCTCGTCCATCGTGAAGATGTCCTGGTCGGCCGAGAGCGACCAGCCCAGCAGGGAGAGGTAGTTGAGCAGTCCCTCGGGCAGGAAGCCGCGCTCGCGGTAGAGGTTGAGGGACGACTCGGGGTCGCGCTTGGAGAGCTTCTTGTTGCCCTCGCCCATCACGTACGGCAGGTGCCCGAAGGACGGGATCTGCTTGGCGATGCCCAGGTCGATCAGCGCCTTGTAGAGCGCGATCTGGCGCGGGGTGGAGGAGAGCAGGTCCTCGCCGCGCAGGACGTGGGTGATCTCCATCAGGGCGTCGTCGACCGGGTTGACGAGCGTGTACAGCGGGGCGCCGTTGGCTCGTACGATCCCGTAGTCCGGGACGTTCTCCGCGGTGAACGTCAGCTCGCCGCGGACCAGGTCCGTGAAGGTGATCGTCTCGTCGGGCATGCGGAAGCGGACGATCGGCGTGCGGCCCTCGGCCACGTACGCGGCCTTCTGCTCGTCGGTCAGGTCGCGGCAGTGGCCGTCGTAGCCGGACGGCTTGCCGGCCGCGCGGGCGGCCTCGCGGCGGGCGTCCAGCTCCTCGGTGGAGCAGTAGCAGTAGTACGCGCGGCCGGCGTCCTGGAGCTTCTGCGCGACGTCCTTGTAGATGTCCATCCGCTGCGACTGGCGGTACGGCGCGTGCGGGCCGCCGACCTCGGGGCCCTCGTCCCAGTCGAAGCCCAACCAGCGCATCGCGTCGAGGAGTTGGCCGTAGGACTCCTCGGAGTCGCGGGCCGCGTCGGTGTCCTCGATGCGGAAGACCAGCGTGCCCTGGTGGTGGCGGGCGAACGCCCAGTTGAACAGGGCGGTGCGGACCAGGCCCACGTGGGGGTTACCGGTCGGCGAGGGGCAGAAACGGACGCGTACGGGGGAACCGGGTGCGCTAGCCACGCTTGACAACCTTGTTGGTGAGAGTGCCGATGCCTTCGATGGTGACGGCGACCTCGTCGCCGACGGTGAGCGGTCCGACGCCTGCCGGGGTGCCCGTGAGGATCACGTCGCCGGGGAGCAGCGTCATGGCCTCGGTGATGTTGACGATCAGATCCTCGATCGAGTGGATCATCTCGCTGGTACGGCCGAGTTGGCGCTGTGCGCCGTTGACCGTGAGCTGGACGGTCAGGTCGGACGCCGTCGCGAGGTCGAGGTCCGTCTCCACCCAGGGGCCCAGCGGGCAGGAGGTGTCGAAGCCCTTGGCCCGGGCCCACTGCTTCTCGCGCTTCTGGACGTCGCGCGCGGTGACGTCGTTCGCGCAGGTGTAGCCGAAGATCACGTCCTGGACGCGCTCGCGCGGGACCTCACGGCACAACCGGCCGATGACCACGGCCAGTTCGGCCTCGTGGTGCAGTTCCTCGGAGAAGGGCGGGTACTGGATCTCGTCGCCGGAGCCGATGACCGAGGTGGACGGCTTGAAGAAGGCGAAGGGGGCGTCCGGGACCTCGTTGCCCAGTTCGCGCGCGTGCTCCGCGTAGTTGCGGCCGAAGGCCACGACCTTGCTGGGGAGCACCGGCGGCAGCAGCCGGACCTTGCTGAGCGGGACCTTCGTACCGGAGAGCTCGAAGTCCGTGAACGGGATGCCCTTGATGATGTCGAGGACGAGCTCGTCCGGCTTGTCGCCCTCTACCGCGCCGAAGGCGACGTTCCCGTCGATGGAGAATCTGGCGATGCGCACGGGATCCTGGCGCCCCTCACTGAGCCGGCTGGAGTCTGACGCTCCAGGCTAACGCGGTGAAGAGGGCCGGACCGCGCGCATTACGGCGCGCGGCCGGCCGTGCACTTCTGAATCACCCGCACCCGCGGCACGTACTACTGCCCGACGGAGACCGTCTCGGGGAGTTCCATGAGGATCGTGCGGCGGGGGTTGGCGGTGTTGGCGGGGAGGTCGACGGAGTGTTCCGGCTGCTCCAGGGTCTGCAGTTCGTCCGCGCCATCGAGGTGCATCAGCGTCGTGCGCCGCGGGTTGGCTATCGTGCGGAACATCATCGTCGTCTTCACCGTTGTACGTGACCTTGTCGTGTACGGGCCCCCGGACCAGGGCCGATACGGGCTCTGGCGGACGCGGTTGTCAAAGTGTTACGTCTTGTAAAGCGTCAGGCTAAACATGCAATTCCCCTCCGAAGACGCCAGGACCCCCTGAACCCCGTGTGAGTTTGCTCACCACCCCCCGGGCAAACCGGTCAATTCAGGCCTGCAACTGACCCCGACGAAAGGGACATTGGGCGCCTGAAGGCATCATTCCGCTCCTGATCATGGCGACTGGGACACCCCCCTTACGTGGTCGACTCGCGGACATAAGTCCGATATGCAGGAGATCACTTTCTACGTCCGGTGACCCGCCACTCACATGCTGTCACGTAGGTCACGGCATGGCCCACGGGCCTTGTTGGAGATCCGGCACTGTGCTGGAATTCCACGGACCGCCGCAGGATCGAGCCGGCGCACAGGGGGCGTGAACTCAGCGCCAGTGGCGGCGAGAGGGGGAACCAGCGCCGGTCACTCACGACCAAACATTGGGGCGCGCGTTCAGGGCGTTCCCCAACGCCGACACCGTGTCCTTCCGTTCGCGCGGAGGGGTGCCTGGTCCAGAGGTTGCGACGCTAGTGCAGGGACGTTTCAAGAGGGATGGCAGTGCTTCGGCGGAGCCGGAGCCGCACGGCGGGGCTGGCCCCAAGGCTGGCAGCTCCTCGCCCCAGCACGCCCAGAACCCGGGCCCGGCCCCGTCAGGTGACGGCGGAGGCGCCGGGCGCCCTGGTGCGTCGACAACCGGAGGGCCTGCGGGCACGCCCGCTCCCCCGGTCAAACCGCCCAAGGGTCCAGCGGGCCCCGGACCGCGCGTAGCGCTGCGCAACTGGCGAATCTCCACCCGCCTGGTGTCGCTGCTCGCGCTGCCCGTGGTCGCGGCCACCTCGCTGGGCGCTCTGCGCATCAGCGACAACATGGACGACATCCAGCAGCTGGACAACATGAAGCTGCTGACCGACATGACCAAGCAGGCGACCGAGCTGGCCGCCGCGCTCCAGGAGGAGCGCGACCAGTCCGCCGGCCCGCTGGCGCACAACTCGAAGTCGAGCGCGTACACGGTCAAGGGCGTCCGGGACAAGTCGGACCGGGCCGTCCAGAACTTCGTGGACGCGGCCGAGGAGATCGACACCTCCAGCAAGGACGGCAACCTCCAGGGCGTCCGCGAGAGCCTGGTCGGTGTGGTCAGCGACCTCGACCAGCTGGCGAAGATCCGCTCCACCGCCTACGAGGCCAAGGGCAACTCCACGCAGACCGTGGAGGCCTACCACCGCCTCATCACGCACCTGCTCGACCTCTCCCAGGACATGGCCGAGGCCACGAGCAACCCCGAGATGATCCAGCGCACGCGCGCCCTGTCGTCGTTCTCCTCCGCCAAGGAGTACGCGTCGATGCAGCGCGCGGTCCTGGCGGCCGCGCTGCCCGTCACCGACAACACCTTCGGCGACCTCTCGGACAACGACCGGCTCTACGCCCAGTCGGCCCTGCAGAGCCAGACCTCCGAACTGCGCAGCTTCAAGAGCATCTACGGCACCGAGGCCGCGGCCAACCTCCTCAAGCCCATCGAGGAGAACAACGCCACGATCAAGGCCACGGACACCTACGCGGGTCGCGCGCTGGCCAGCACCGACGGCCTCGACGACCTGCAGAAGCGGTCCTACCAGGACTGGGTGGACGACAGCTCCACCAAGATCGACCAGATGAAGAAGATCGAGCACACGCTCCTTGAGGACATGGAGCAGAAGGCCCGCCAGCTGCGCTCCGCCTCCGAGCGCGAGGCGATCATCTCCGGTGCGCTGATCCTGCTCGTGCTCGGTGTCTCCCTGGTCGGCGCCTTCGTCATCGCCCGGTCCATGATCCGCTCGCTGCGCCGGCTCCAGGAGACGGCCAACAAGGTCGCCCAGGACCGGCTGCCCGAGCTGGTCAAGCAGCTCTCCGAGTCGGACCCGCAGGACGTCGACACCTCCGTCGAGTCGGTCGGTGTGCACTCCCGGGACGAGATCGGCCAGGTGGCCGCGGCCTTCGACGACGTGCACCGCGAGGCGGTCCGCCTCGCCTCCGAGCAGGCCATGCTGCGGGGCAACGTCAACGCGATGTTCACCAACCTCTCGCGCCGTTCCCAGGGCCTCATCCAGCGTCAGCTCTCGCTCATCTCCGAACTGGAGTCGCGCGAGGCCGACCCGGACCAGCTCTCCTCGCTCTTCAAGCTCGACCACCTCGCGACCCGCATGCGCCGTAACGGTGAGAACCTCCTGGTCCTCGCCGGTGAAGAGCCCGGCCGCCGCTGGACCCGTCCGGTCCCGCTGGTCGACGTGCTCCGCGCCGCCGCCTCCGAGGTGGAGCAGTACGAGCGCATCGAACTGGCCTCCGTGCCGACCACCGAAGTGGCCGGCCGCGTGGTCAACGACCTCGTGCACCTGCTCGCCGAGCTGCTGGAGAACGCGACCTCCTTCTCCTCGCCGCAGACCAAGGTCAAGGTCACCGGTCACGCGCTGCCCGACGGCCGCGTCCTGATCGAGATCCACGACACCGGTATCGGCCTCTCCCCCGAGGACCTCGCGGCGATCAACGAGCGGCTCGCCTCGCCGCCCACCGTGGACGTCTCGGTCTCCCGCCGCATGGGTCTGTTCGTGGTCGGCCGGCTGTCGCAGCGCCACGGCATCCGCATCCAGCTGCGCCCCTCCGACTCCGGTGGTACGACCGCGCTGGTCATGCTGCCCGTCGATGTCGCCCAGGGCGGCAAGAAGACGCAGGGCAAGCCGGGTCAGGGTGCCGCCGGCGGTCCCGCCGCCGCGCAGGCCGCCGCCGGTATGGCCGCGGCCCGACGTCAGGCCGGTGCCGGTGCGCCGGCGGGCGGTGCCCTCGGCGCTGGTGCGCCGGGCGGTGGCGCCCTCGGTGCCGGTGCCCCCTCCGGTGGCCGGCTCGCCGCCGGTCAGGGTCCGCGGGCCGCGCTGCCCGGTGCGGGCCAGGGCGGCGGTCGTCCGGGCGGACCGGGCGGCCAACGTGGACCGCAGTCTCCCGGCGGTGCCCCCCAGGGCCGGCCGGCTCCCGCGGGTGCGGGCGCCGGGTTCGCTCAGGGACCGGGCTCGACGCAGGGCATGCAGTCCGTGGGTCAGGACAGCTTCGGTCAGGACAGCTTCGGCGGCGCCCGTGGTGCCGTACCGCCGCAGGGCGGGCGGGGGAACGCGCCCGCCGAGCAGGGTCAGGGTGGTGGCGGCCGACGTCGTCAGCCGCTGCTGCCGGGTCGCGGTGGACCGCGGGCCGAGCTGCCGGGCGGCAACAACCCGCAGCAGCCCCGCACGCCGAGCTGGAGCGACGAGAACGCGCAGCCGCCGGTGCCGCGGGCCTCGCTGGACACCCCGCGTGGCCACGACGAGACCTCCCGGATGCCGCGGATCGACGCGACGAGCGAGATGCCGGTGGTCCCCCGCTTCGACGAGCGACAGGGTCCCGCTGCCACCTCCGAGTTCGCCCGCCCCGACTTCGGTGCCAACGGCAACGCGCAGCAGACGGGCCAGTTCGCCCGTCCCGGCGCGGAATCGCCGCACCACACCGGGCAGTTCCCGCGTCCGGACCTCGACGCGCCGCAGCAGGGCGCGAACGGCTCGCAGAACACGGGCCAGTTCGTCCGCTCGGACGTCTTCGGCAGCCCGAACCACGGACCGAACGGGCAGAGCAACTCCAACAACCCGAACAACCCCGCCAACACGGGCCAGTTCGCCAGTCCGCAGGCCTACGACCCCGGTTCCACCGGGCAGTTCGCCGTGCCGGGCTACGACAACGGCTCCACCACCGGCCAGCACTCCCTGCCGGGCCGTCAGAACCCCGGTTCCACCGGGCAGTTCGAGCGCCCGCAGGCCAACGGCAACGGTGGCGGCGACTTCGGTCCCCCGCGTCAGCCCGTCCCGCCGCGTCCGCAGCAGCGTCCCACCCGTCCGGAGCCCGAGGCCCTGCCGCCGGCGTCCGGTCCGGGTGACGGCCGTACCCCGCTGTACGACACGCTGGAGACCAACTGGTTCCACGGTCAGGGTCAGAACGGCCAGCACGGCCAGGGCGCGCAGAACGGCACGAACGGGACCGGCTCCCACGGAGTCGTCCCGAACGGCCAGCAGAACGGTCAGTCCAACGGCCGGCCGATCAGCAACGGGAACGGCTCCGCGCCGGCCCCGCAGCCGCAGGCTCCCGCGGCTCCCCCTCAGCGTCCCGCCCCGACTTCCTGGCGCACGTCTCCGAACGACGACCTCGTTCGACAGGCGGAGCGCGTACGGCAGCCGGCCGCGGGCGGCGTCACCACCTCCGGCCTGCCGCGCCGGGTGCCCCGGGCGAACCTCGTCCCGGGCACGGCTCAGCAGCAACAGCACCAAGCCGGTCCGCAGGTCTCGCGTGCGCCTGATGACGTACGCGGCCGGCTGACCAATCTCCGTCGGGGCATCGCGCAGGGTCGGGCCAACACCGGCCAGACCGGCAGCTTCCCGAGCCCCACTCACCAGCAGGAGCGTTAGTTGAGCCAGATGAGCCAGGCGGCACAGAACCTCAACTGGTTGATCACCAACTTCGTGGACAACACCCCAGGTGTGTCCCACACCGTCGTCGTCTCCGCCGACGGTCTCCTTCTGGCGATGTCGGAAGGTTTTCCGCGTGACCGTGCCGACCAGTTGGCGGCCGTCGCGTCCGGGCTCACCTCGTTGACGGCCGGGGCCTCCCGGATCTTCGAGGGCGGCGACGTGGCGCAGACGGTCGTCGAGATGGAACGCGGTTTTCTCTTCCTCATGTCCATCTCGGACGGCTCGTCGCTCGCCGTGCTCGCACACCCCGACTGCGACATCGGCCTCGTCGGTTACGAGATGGCACTTCTGGTCGATCGCGCGGGCGCGGTGCTCACGCCCGACCTGCGCGCCGAACTACAAGGCAGTCTGCTCCACTGATCGGCCCCGGCACCACCCGTCTCACCAAATCACCGTCCGGCCGCCACAATCCCCCCACCGGCCTCGTCAGACGGCACGACTGACCGACTTGCTGTCCCGCCCGGAGGATTCATGACCCCGCCCACCGCCTCTCATGATCCGTACGCGGAGCCGTACGAGGATGAGGGCGACCAGCCGCTGGTACGTCCTTACGCGATGACCGGCGGCCGGACCCGGCCGCGCTATCAGCTCGCGATAGAGGCGCTGATCAGCACCACGGCCGACCCGGCAGCGCTCATGGGGCTGCTCCCGGAGCACCAGCGCATCTGCCACCTGTGCCGTGAGGTGAAGTCGGTCGCGGAGGTGTCGGCGCTCCTGGCCATGCCGCTGGGCGTGGCCCGGATCCTTGTCGCGGACCTGGCTGAGGCCGGGCTCGTCGCCATCCACCAGCCTGGTGGCGACGAGACGACCGGTGCGCCGGACGTGACCCTGCTCGAAAGGGTGCTCAGTGGACTTCGCAAGCTCTGACGGAGGGCGGGCAACCACCTCCGCGAAGATCGTGGTGGCGGGTGGCTTCGGCGTCGGCAAGACCACGTTCGTGGGCGCCGTCTCCGAGATCAACCCGCTGCGTACCGAGGCCGTGATGACGTCCGCGTCCGCGGGCATCGACGACCTCACCCACACCGGGGACAAGACCACCACCACGGTGGCCATGGACTTCGGCCGTATCACGCTCGACCAGGACCTGATCCTGTACCTGTTCGGTACGCCGGGCCAGGACCGGTTCTGGTTCATGTGGGACGACCTGGTGCGGGGTGCCATCGGCGCGGTGGTGCTCGTGGACACCCGGCGCCTGGCCGACTGTTTCCCGGCCGTGGACTACTTCGAGAACTCGGGTCTGCCGTTCGTCGTCGCCCTCAACGGCTTCGACGGGCACCAGCCCTACGCCCCCGAGGAGGTGCGCGAGGCCTTGCAGATCGGGCCCGACACCCCCATCATCACCACTGACGCCCGACACCGGTCCGATGCCAAGAGCGCGCTGATCACCCTGGTCGAGCACGCCCTGATGGCGCGGCTGCGGTAGCCGGCACTCAAGTCGGCAATGCTGTACGGCAGTTGTCGTAGATGTCCCGGAGCCGACTGTGGCCTTTGACACGGTCGGCCTCGGTGTTCATAACGTTTCGGCAGAGGAATCGGGTGGTACGGCCACGCGTCGTCGTCAGCCGGTCTCACTGCGCGCACGAAGGCCCCGTCTTTTGACGGGGCTCGTTCTTTATGACCGTTTTATCTGGGGCTTACATCACGTAGAAACCGTGCTTTCCACTGTTTGGAAGAGCACTGGTCGTCGTGCTGGAATGCCTGAACTGCCCATAAGTCAAAGACGTACTCGCTAGTACTGCGTACTCATGGGTGAACTGGGCTCTGAGACACTGCGGCACACCGTTGGTGCCGACCGCCGGAAGGTTGTTGGTCGAGTGAGGCGAAGCAAGAACGGTCCCGAGCCGTCGGCACGGGGCAACTTCACCCCGCCGCCGCGCGGAGCGGCGCCCGCCCCTATGCCTGGTCCGGAGCCGACGGCCGCGCCACCATCGAGCGGCGGCCGTTTCTCCCCCCGCAACTGGCGAGTGCCGACGCGGCTGAACGCGATCCTGCTCATACCCGTGCTGGTCGGCCTCGTCATGGGCGGCTTCCAGGTGAAGAGCTCGATCGACACCTGGCAGGACGCCGAGGACGCGGCCGATACCGCACGTCTGGTCCGCGCGTCGCTGACCTACGGCGACGCCCTCTACAACGAGCGCGACATCAGCGCGGCCCCGCTCCTGAAGGGTTCGTCGCAGAGCGCGAGCGACAAGGCCACCGTCAAGGCCGTACGCGCCAACACGGACAAAGCAGCCGACGCCTTCGACGAGGCGGCGCAGAACATGCCGCAGAAGGCCGGCCTGCTGCGCCGCCTCAGCCTGTTCCGGGCCCAGGAGCCCAAGCTGGCGGGCATCCGCGCGGCCGCCTACACCTCCAAGCTCCCCGGCGTGCAGACCGAAGAGGGCTACACCCTCATCGCGCACCCCCTGATGGAGTTCGCCAACGAGCTCGGTCTGGGCACCGGAAACATCACCAGCTACGGCCGTACCGTCTACGCGATCTCGCTGACGAAGGCCGCGCTGTCCCTTGAGCGCTCGATCGGCATGCACCTGCTGGTCAACCCGGGCCCGTCGGCCGACTCGCTCGGCAAGCAGCGCGTCGCCATCTCCTCGTACGCCTACCTCGAAGGCATCGCCATCGAGGAGTACGTCGGTGGCGGTACCGCCGCGGACGCGAAGAAGCTCGACGTCGCCACCGCGAAGATCAAGACCGAGGGCGCCGCGCTGGCGCAGAAGGCCGCCGCCGACGCGAAGGCCAAGGGCGAGACCTACGTGCCGCCGCCGAGCAACCCGACCGACATGGTCACGGCGCTGGCGACCCTGCAGACGACCGACCCCAGCGCCCGTGCCGCGCTCGCCCAGAAGGGCACCACCGCCGAGAACTGGTGGGCGGTCAACACGCTCAAGTACAACGCCTACCGCCAGATCGAGTCGGACCTGGCCGACAAGGCGGTGAGCGAGGCCACCACCATCGCGGACAACGCCAAGCGGGACGCGCTGATCACCGGTGCCGCCGTCGTGGTCGCCCTGCTGCTGGCCTTCATCCTGGCCGGCGCGGTGGCCCGCCAGATGTCCCGGGCCATGCGCCAGCTGCGCAACGCCGCCTTCGGCATCGCCGAGCAGCGGCTGCCGATGCTGGTCGACCAGCTCTCGCGCACCGACCCCGGCCGCGTCGACACCCGGGTCGCGCCGATCCCGATCACCACCAAGGACGAGATCGGCGAGGTCGCCCGGGCCTTCGACCAGGTCCACCGCGAAGCGGTCCGGCTCGCCTCCGAGCAGGCCCTGCTGCGGGGCAACATCAACGCGATCTTCACCAACCTCTCGCGCCGCAACCAGTCGCTGATCGAGGGCCAGCTGACCCTGATCACCGACCTGGAGAACAACGAGGCCGACCCGGACCAGCTGGAGAACCTCTTCCGCCTGGACCACCTCGCGACCCGTATGCGCCGCAACGGCGAGAACCTCCTGGTCCTCGCCGGCGAGGAGCCAGGCCGCCGCTGGGACCAGCCGGTCCCGCTGGTCGACGTGCTGCGCGCCGCCTCCTCCGAGGTGGAGCAGTACGAGCGTGTCGAGCTGTCGGGCGTCCCGGAGGCCGAGATCCACGGCCGCGCGGTCACCGACCTCGTGCACCTGCTCGCCGAGCTCCTGGAGAACGCGACCACGTTCTCCTCGCCGCAGACCAAGGTCCGCGTCACCGCGACCCGTCTTCCCGACGGCCGCGTGATGATCGAGATCCACGACAAGGGCATCGGCCTCACCGCCGAGGACTTCGCGGACATCAACCACAAGCTGGCCAACCCGCCGACCGTGGACGCCGCGATCTCCCAGCGCATGGGTCTGTTCGTGGTCGGCCGGCTGTCCGACCGGCACGGCATCCGGGTCCAGCTGCGCCCCTCGGGCGAGCAGGCCGGAACCACCTCGCTGGTCATGCTGCCGGACGCGATCACCCACGGTGGTGGTGGCGAGCAGCAGCTGGACCGCGACGAGTTCACGGTCTCGCAGATCATCCCGGAGCAGAACTTCGGCGGCGAGGACTTCAACCTCGCCCCGCTGCGCACGGCGGCCGAACTCGGCTTCGACGACAGCCGCTACGCGGAGGTCCCGGACGACATACGGGAGCTGGACCCCGTAGGCCGCTCGCTGATGCGTGAGGAGCGCCGGGCGGCCCTGGAGGCCCAGACGGGCCAGCAGCCCGGTCAGGAGTCCGCTGACGGCTCCGGGTACCCCGACTCGTTCGACGCGCAGCCGGCGTACGAGAACGGCCAGGGCGGCTACCCGGAGCAGACCGGGGCGTACGAGGTCGGTCCGGCGTACGAGGAGCCGCAGCAGGCCCCGTACGAGGAGCACCAGCAGCCGTCGTACGAGGAGCCGTACTACGCGCCGAACGGCGGACTGCCGCAGAACGACACGTTCTCGCCCAATGGCGGTTACCCGGAGCCCGCTTATGCGGAGCCGGTGCAGGAGGAGCGGCCGGCCGAGCGGGCCGGCGCGACTCCGGCCTTCGCCGCCTTCGAGGAGCGTCGCTACCAGGACGACTGGCCGCAGCAGGACGGTTACCAGAACGGGTACGCCGACCAGTACGCTCCCGAAGCGGAATCCTCGCAGGCCGCTGACGTGACCGAGCGCGACCACGTAGGCTTCGACCGTCCGGGACCGACCCCTTCCGTCGGCCACGACCTGACCGACGCCGGACTTCCGCGCCGTGGCTCCATGGCGGGCGGAACGAACGGTTCGAACGGTGTACGGCACGCGAGCCTGGAAGCGTCGGCCCCCGCTCCGGCAACGGAGAGCAGTGCCAATGGGAACAACAACGGCAACACCAACGGCATCGGCAGCGGCGACAGTTGGCGCTCGGCGAACGACGCGCGCTGGCAGCAGGCCTCGGCGCTGAAGAAGCCCAAGGCGGGCGGAGTCACCTCCTCCGGTCTGCCCCGGCGGGTACCCAAGGCCAACCTGGTCGAGGGCGCCGCCGAGAGCACCCCTCAGGGAGGCCCACAGGTCTCCCGCGCCCCGGAGGACGTCCGGGGCCGGCTGAGCAACCTGCGGCGGGGCGTCCAGCGCGGACGCAGCGCGGCGGGCAGCAGTGAAACGAACGGCCAGGGCTTCGGCTCTGACAGCACCTACAACCAGGAGCGTTAGTGTGAGCCCGATGAGCCAGGCGGCACAGAACCTGAACTGGTTGATCACCAACTTCGTGGACAACACCCCGGGGGTGTCCCACACGGTGGTGGTCTCCGCCGACGGACTCCTTCTGGCGATGTCCGAAGGGTTTCCCCGCGACCGTGCCGATCAGCTCGCGGCCGTCGCCTCCGGTCTGACCTCGTTGACCGCCGGTGCCTCGCGCATCTTCGAAGGCGGCAGCGTGAACCAGACAGTTGTGGAGATGGAGCGGGGATTCCTCTTCATCATGTCCGTCTCCGACGGTTCGTCCCTCGCGGTACTTGCACACCCCGAGGCGGACATCGGTCTCATTGGGTACGAGATGGCCCTTCTGGTCGACCGGGCGGGCACCGTCCTGACCCCCGACCTCCGTGCCGAGCTCCAGGGCAGCCTGCTCAACTAACAGTCAGACGGTGCGTATTGGCGTCCCGGGGCCTTAAGGTTTCGGGACGCGGCTCCATAGGGATCGGGTGCCCGGCACAGTCGGAGGAGGAGAAAGTGGCAACACCCCCAGGCGGTTCTAATTCGGGCAACTGGTCGTACGGCCCTGCCCAGGGCCAGGGCGACGGTTCCCAGAACCCGAACCGTTACAACTTCCCCTCCGCGCCCAGCCACCGGCGTCAACAGCCGTACGCGCCCCAGGGCCCCGGTCCTTCGCCGTACGACCAGCCGCCGGCGCCGCGTATCCAGCCCGTGCAGCCGCAGCGACGCTCCGAGCCGTCGCCCGCAGGGGCGGCGAACAACCCGCTGGTACGTCCGTACGCCATGACCGGCGGCCGGACGCGCCCGCGTTACCAGCTCGCCATCGAGGCGCTGGTGCACACCACCGCACAGCCGCACCAGATGCAGGGGCAGTTGCCCGAGCATCAGCGGATCTGCAATCTGTGCCGCGAGATCAAGTCGGTGGCCGAGATCTCGGCACTGCTGACCATCCCTCTCGGCGTGGCCAGGATCCTCGTCGCCGACTTGGCGGAGGCGGGCCTGGTCGCCATTCATCAGCCCGGCGGCGACGAGAACGCCGGCGGTCAGCCAGACGTGACACTGCTCGAAAGGGTGCTCAGTGGACTTCGCAAGCTCTAGCGGCGGTCCTTCCCGCTCCACCACCTCGGCGAAGATCGTGGTGGCGGGTGGCTTCGGCGTGGGCAAGACCACGTTCGTCGGGGCCGTCTCGGAGATCAACCCGCTGCGTACCGAGGCCGTGATGACGTCCGCGTCCGCGGGCATCGACGACCTCACCCACACCGGAGACAAGACGACCACCACGGTCGCCATGGACTTCGGACGCATCACCCTGGACCAGGACCTGATCCTGTACCTGTTCGGCACCCCCGGCCAGGACCGCTTCTGGTTCATGTGGGACGACCTGGTGCGTGGCGCGATCGGCGCGATCGTCCTGGTGGACACCCGCCGTCTCGCCGACTGCTTCCCCGCGGTCGACTACTTCGAGAACTCGGGTCTCCCGTTCGTCATCGCCCTCAACGGCTTCGACGGCAACCAGCCGTACAACCCGGACGAGGTCCGGGAGGCCCTGCAGATCGGCCCCGACACCCCGATCATCACGACGGACGCGCGGCACCGCGCGGACGCGAAGTCGGCGCTGATCACGCTCGTGGAGCACGCGCTGATGGCGCGGCTGCGGTAGCCAACTCGCTTGCGCAAAGGGGCTCTTTCCTTCCGGAAAGGGCCCCTTTGTCGTAGCCCGCTGCCACAATGGTCGCTCTTCGGTCCGGCGAGGGGGAGCAGGGTGAGCGCGGAGGCGGCTGCATTACGTCTGGGGACGACCGTGGCGAACACGGCGGCGCAGATGTGGCTGGGGGGCAAGCGGCGGGAGCAGGAGCGCCGGCTGCCGATGGAGGAGCTCATACGGCTGCGGGTGCCGGGGTTGCGGCAACAGCGCAGCGTCCGGCGGCAGTTCGAGGGCATGGCCGACACCGTCGCGGAACGGATCGAGCCGTTCCTGACCCAGAAGTTCCGCGGTCTCGACGAGAGCAGCCGCGAAGCCGCGCTCAACGGAGTGAGCGACACGTTCTCGCACGCCGATCTGTCCGACGAGGCGATCCTGGCGGCCGACGCGCAGCCGGCCGAACTGATCCGCCGCATCAGGCGATCGGTGAGCCCACCGGTCGGCCTGAACGAACCGGAGACACAACTCTACGAACTCCTCTTCAGCGAGTGCTGCGAGTACTACGTCAGCATCGTGCGTACCCTGCCGGTCTTCGAGGAGCGCACGCTGGCCGAACTCCTGGCCCGCACCAGCTCGTTGAGCGACGGCGTCGCCCGCGTCCTCGAACGGCTCCCCGACCGCTCGCTGTTCGCCCCGGACGGCACCGATCAGGACCACGAGTTCCGCCGCTGGTACATGGAGCTGGTCAGCAACAACCTCGACGAGGTCGAGCTGTTCCGCCGCACGTCCGACCGTGCCGCGGCTCAGGTCCGGCTCTCGGTGGCGTACGTCAGCCTGCGGGCCACCGGGGACGACGGGACCCGCCGCCGCAGCGTCCGTGCGCTGCCGCTCAGGCCGGATCTGAGCGGCTGGGAGGAGTTCGGGACCGAGAGCTCCGGGATGCGGGTGGAGTCGGCGCTCGGCGGGGCGTCCCGGGTACTGCTGCGCGGCGAGGCCGGCTCCGGCAAGACCACGCTGCTGCGCTGGCTGGCGATCACGGCGGCCCGGGGCGCCTTCACGGCCGAGCTCGCCGACTGGAACGGCCTCACGCCCGTCTTCGTCAAGCTCCGCGAGTACAGCGGCCGTCCGCTCCCCAAGAAGCCGGAAGAGTTGCTGGACGGGGTCGCCGGAAACATCACCGGGATCATGCCCAAGGGCTGGGTGGAACGCCAGCTGCGGGACAACAAGGTCCTGCTGCTGGTGGACGGAGTCGACGAACTCCTCGGCTCGGAACGCCGATCGGTACGGGACTGGCTGCGCAAGCTGCTGGGCACCTACGCCGGCATACGCGTGGTCGTGACTTCCCGTCCGACCGCCGCCGGGGCGGACTGGCTGCGCGGGGAGGAGTTCACCGCGCTTCACCTGGACCGGATGACTCCCCCGGACCTGGCCGCGTTCGTACGGCAGTGGCATCAGGCGGTACGGGAACTGGGCGACGAACTCCCGTGTGCGGTGGACGAGTTGCCGCGCTACGAACAGTCCCTGCTCAACAGTCTCAAGGACCGCGCGCATCTCCAGTCCCTGGCGGGCACGCCGCTACTGGCAGCCATGCTCTGCGCCATGCACCTGAACAGGGGCAGCCAACTCCCCCGGGACCGCATGGAGTTGTACCGCAACGCCCTCCACACCTTGGTCCACGAACGCGACGCCGACCGCAATGTACCGAGCGCGCTGGACAGCAAGCTCAGCCTCGGCGACAAGCTGGTCGTCCTACGGGATCTGGCGTGGCGCCTCTCGGACAACAACCGCAGCGAGATCGCCCTGGACCAGGCCGCGGTCCATGTCTCGGCCAAGCTCTCGGCGATGCGGCACCTGGAGGTCCAGGACGGCCACGGGGTCCTGGAACAGCTCCGCGACCGCTCCGGCATCCTCCGCTCCCCCGTCGAGGGCCGCCTCGACTTCGTCCACCGGACCTTCCAGGAGTACCTGGCGGCGGAGGAGGCGACGGAGGAGGACCGGATCGGCAACTTGGTCGGGCGGGCGCATCTGGACCTGTGGCGCGAGACGATCATCATGGCCGCGGGTCATGCTAACTCGCGTCAGCGGCAGGAGTTGCTGGACGGCATCCTGGACCGGGCGGAGGCGGAGCCTCGGTATGCGCGGGTGCTGCGGTTGCTGGCGGCTTCTTGCCAAGAGACGTTGCCGACGGTTCCGGAGGGGTTGGCGGGGCGGCTGGACGGGGCTATGTCGGCTCTGCTTCCGGCTCGTCGACAGACGGATCCGCCGGCGCTAGCGGCTGTGGGGTCGAGTCTGTTGCGGCGGTTGCCGCGTTCATTGGGCGAGTTGACGGAGAAAGCCGCGATTCAGACGGTGCGGACCGTGGCGATGATCGGCGGTGAGGAGGCGTTGGCGTTGATGGTGGGGTACGCGGAGGACCAGCGCGAACCCGTCATCGACGAGATCATCGAGGCCTGGGCGTACTTCGACGCGGACGCCTACGTCGATCAGGTACTGGCCAGGCTGCCGCTGAACGAACACTCCGTCAGCCTCACGCACTCCGGACAGTTGCGCGCGGCGACTCGTTTGAGGTCCGTCACGAAGCTGACGATCATCTATCCGTTCTCGGAGTTCGCCATCCTGGATCAGCTTGCTCCCCTGGGGGATCTCGCGATCTTCAACCACATCGGCACAGGGGACCTGTCAGTGTTGACAGCTCACCCGGAGCTTCGTGCCCTTACTGTGTTGGGGCCTGGAGAGCTTCGCGGGTTGGAATCACTTGGGCGCCTGCCGTTCTTCTATCACCTGCTCCTTACGCAGAGCGACACCTTGGATCTGGCTCCATTGGGCGACTTCCTCCACATCACGCATCTCTACCTGTTGGCCGGAAGCACTAGGACGCTGCGTGACTCGAACGGTCTCTCCGCCCTGCGCACGCTCCACTCCCTCCGCCTCAACGGTTTCGATCTGTCCCACTGGCTGAAGCTGCCAGAGCTTCCTGCTCCCGAGCTGCAGGATCTCACCCTCGTCGACTGCATCGTGCCTGAGGACTCCCGTGCCTATCGCGACCTCAGTTCCCTCGACTCGCTGTCCATCAGGTCCTGCTACTCCCCCGACGGCGCCCGCATCACCGCTCTCAACCTCCCGATCAAGAACCTCACCATCGACTGACCCGCAAACACCAACAGCCCCACCCTCCCGAAGAAGAGTGGGGCCGTCGGTTATCGCGCTGAAAAGCTCAGTGCCAGCTGTGCGGTGCCCGGAACCCGCCCTCGCGCTCCAGGCGGCGCCAACCCGCCTTCGGCTTGGGGGAGGCGCTGTCGGACGGGTCCGTGGACGGCGTGGCGGCGGCGCGGGCCAGGAGGACGGCCGTGATGGCGGCGACTTCCTCGGGCTCGGCGTGGCCCTTCTCGACGCGGATGTCAGGCGTGGTCATAAGTCTCAGTCTCCGTGAGAGAGGTTTCCGCACGGGTAGCGCGGAGGGTCCGCTGGGTTACTGCGGGGGGTTGCCGTGCTTGCGGGACGGCAGGTCGGCGTGCTTGGTCTGAAGCATCGCCAGGGAGCGGATGAGGATCTCGCGGGTCTCGGTCGGGTCGATGACGTCGTCGACCAGGCCGCGCTCGGCCGCGTAGTACGGGTGCATCAGCTCGGACTTGTACTCCTTGACCATGCGGGCCCGCATGGCGTCGGGGTCCTCGGCCTCGGCGATCTGCCTGCGGAAGATGACGTTGGCGGCACCTTCGGCGCCCATCACCGCGATCTCGTTCGTGGGCCATGCGTAGGTCAGGTCGGCGCCGATGGACTGGCTGTCCATGACGATGTAGGCCCCGCCGTACGCCTTGCGCAGGATCAGCGAGATCCGCGGCACGGTCGCGTTGCAGTAGGCGTAAAGGAGCTTCGCGCCGTGGCGGATGATGCCGCCGTGCTCCTGGTCGACACCGGGGAGGAAGCCCGGCACGTCCAGGAAGGTGACGATCGGGATATTGAAAGCGTCACACATCTGGACAAAGCGCGCAGCTTTTTCACTGGCCTCGATGTCCAGCACGCCCGCGAGGGTCTGCGGCTGGTTGGCGACGATGCCGACCACCTGGCCGTCGAGGCGGGCCAGGGCGCAGATGATGTTGCGGGCCCAGCGCTCGTGGACCTCCAGGTACTCGCCGTCGTCGACGATCTCCTCGATGACCTTGGCCATGTCGTACGGACGGTTGCCGTCCGCCGGGACCAGGTCGAGCAGGACGTCGCTACGGCGGTCCGCCGCGTCCGTGGAGTCGACGCGGGGCGGGTTCTCGCGGTTGTTCTGCGGGAGCAGCGACAGGAGGTAGCGCACCTCCGCGATGCACGTCTCCTCGTCGTCGTAGGCGAAGTGACAGACACCGGAGGTCTCGGCGTGCACGTCGGCGCCGCCCAGGCCGTTCTGCGTGATCTCCTCGCCGGTGACCGCCTTGACGACGTCCGGGCCGGTGATGAACATCTGGGACGTCTCGCGGACCATGAACACGAAGTCCGTCAGGGCGGGCGAGTACGCCGCGCCGCCCGCGCACGGGCCCAGCATCACCGAGATCTGCGGGATGACGCCGGAGGCCTTGGTGTTGCGCTGGAAGATGCCGCCGTAGCCGGCGAGGGCGCTGACGCCCTCCTGGATACGGGCGCCGGCGCCGTCGTTGAGGGAGACCAGCGGGGCACCGGCCGCGATGGCCATGTCCATGATCTTGTGGATCTTCGTGGCGTGCGCCTCGCCCAGCGCGCCGCCGAAGATGCGGAAGTCATGGGCGTAGACGAAGACCGTGCGGCCCTCCACCGTGCCCCAGCCGGTGATGACACCGTCCGAGTACGGCTTCTTGGCCTCCAGGCCGAAACCGGTCGCCCGGTGCCGGCGCAGTTGCTCGACCTCCTGGAAGGTGCCCGGGTCAAGGAGCAGCTCGATGCGCTCGCGCGCCGTCAGCTTGCCCTTGGCGTGCTGCGCCTCGGTCGCCTTCTCGCTGGGGCCGGCCAGAGCCTGCGCACGGATCTCGTGCAGCTCGGCCACCCGCCCGCGCGCGTCCGTCGGCTCGCTCCCGGGAGATACAGCATCATCCAAAACGGTCATGTAGCGACCTTACGAAGGAGAGCGAGGTGAGCGGGACGTCGACTCCGTACAGTCTCCGACCCGTTTTCCTGGTAGCACTGAACAGAACCTGAACCGCATGCAGCCGTTCCGACTGCTCAGGGGGCTCTCGCCTTGTAGGGGTCACACAAACCCGTCAGCTGAGAGTCACCTCACATTCATGCGTGGCGCATGCCATCCCCGGAGTGACGCGGAGGCGGAGGCGGCGGCCCGTGGCGAGGATGTCGACCGTGCCGTCGGCCCGCACCACCTCCTGTACGGGGTGGTGCCAGGTGATCTCCAGCGGCTCACCGGTGCGGGGCGGCTCGCTCACGCAGAGGGTAGCGGTACGACCCCTGCGGCGGACCAGCACGCTCGCCCCCGCCGAGACGGTGAGCGGACCCGCGGTGCCCGCCTGCCAGAAGTTCGCCGCCGTCAGCCCGAGGGAGTGGACCTGGACGGCCTGGCTCACGCCGTCGTTGGCCAGGACCGACAGCCAGTGGTGGTCGGCGGCGCGGGCCTGGACCGCCCCGCGGGCCGCACCCGGCATGAGGAGGTACAGGTAGCGGGCGTCCACCGGGTCCGTGCCGTGGTCGAGCCAGAGGGTCTGCCAGCGGCGAGTGGCCCGCTCGCTGGTGCTCGTGGTGTTGATGTCGGACCAGGCCCCGGTCCGGTCCTCGCGCAGGCTCCGCAACCCGCCCTCCTGGACCACCCACCCACCGTGCCCCTCCAGATGCGCCCACCCCGGCCGCTGCACCAGCCGCGCGCTCCCGCCCTCCCCCAGGTTGCGGTTGTCCACGACCGTCTCGACCGGCACCCCGTCCGCGCAGCTGATCCCGGTACCGAGGCAGATCACCGCGTCCGCGACGCAGAACCACGACTTGCGCGCCTCCAGCGTCGAGCCGAGCCCCTTGAGGTGCTGGCCGACGGCCGCGTACTCACCGTCGGTCGTGCCGCCGACCCAGCGCACGTCGGGTCCGGGCGCACCCCACTCGCCGCCGGCCCGGTCGGGCAGGCGCTTGGTGGAGACGGTGGTGCCGGGCAGCCGGTACCAGTCGACGGTCGGCCAGAACCAGTCCGTGTACTGGTCGCTCGCGCCCTCCGCCCACCAGGAGACCATTCCGGCGCCGGTGTGCCAGCCGCGCGGGTTCTCGCCGTTGCCGCACTCGTAGTACGCGATGCGGTCACTGGCCATCGCGAGGCTCACCGTGAAGCCGGGACGGCGGTGCACGGCACGGTCCATGGCCGGGAAGAGGCGGTGACCGACGGGTTCGGACACGGGCGCGAGCGGCCGGGCGGCGACCGCATGCAGCCGCGCGAGATCCGCCACGTCGAACTGAGGCGCCGTCAGAATCGGTGTGACCGTGTCCCGTTCGACCCAGCCCTTGATCATGCCGTGCCACCGGTCGCGCTCGGCCGGGCTCGCCGCGTCGGCCAGCAGCGCGATCGCGGCGATGACGCCCTGTCCGTGGAAGTGGTCGCTGCGCATGACGTGCAGTTCGTCGTTCTTCAGGTAACCCCGGCTGATGGCACGGCCGTTGACGCCGTCCATGATCAACCCGTCGTGGATCAGCGGCGCGTAGGCATGCTCGACGCTGTCGAGGACGACTTGGCGATTGGGATCCGTGACCTCCCACTCCGACCCGGCGAGCAGCGTGAAGAGGCGCCCCAGGCCGTCGAGCATGACCTGTCCGTACGTCCCCGAGTACGGCACCCGGGTGTGCTGCACGAACGAGCCGTCGGCGTACAGCCCGTCCCCCTTGGTGACGTACGGGAAGACCGGCGAGAGGGCGTCGCGGGCGAGGGCGATCTTGGCCGACGCGCGGCCCAGGATGCCGCGCAGGGCGACCGAGCGGCACAGGTCGACGCGGTTGGCGCCGGTGGAGGTGCCGGAGTAGTCGGTGAGCATGGCGTCCGGGATGAAGTGGTCAATTGCCGTGCAGGCGGCGGTGATTCGGGCTTCCGTGAGGTGGTCGTACAGAGCCGCGACGATGTCCAGGAGGAGCCGGGGGCTGCCGATTTGCCACTCCCACCAGTTGCCGTAGCGGGTGGTGCCGGGGTGGTAGACCGTGACGGAGAGGTGGTCGAGGCCGCGCAGGACGTCCGCGAGGAGGGCCGGGTCGCCGGTCGAGCCGGTGCCTTCCTGGACGTAGGCCCGGGCCATCGTCTCCAGGCGCGCGTAGCTCTGGGTGATCCCGGACGGCGGGTCGAAGGGGTGGTCCGGCCAGAGGGAGGCGGGGGTCGGGGCCATGGTCGCGCGGAAGGCGCGGGCCCGTTCGCCGGTGCCGCTGAGACGGGAGGAGTACGGTTCGGCACGCGGGTCGTATCCGGTGCCGAGGGCGATGTCGAGCCAGCGCAGGCGGAGCACGTCATAGGGGTCGGAATCGGTCCGGTTCATTGCCATGCTGCACTCCTCTGGAAGTCCGGAATCCGCCAACGGAGTGTAATTCCATGAATACACGTGGATGATGTTGAAACCCGAACGGAATAGGTCTACGGTCTTCCGTGTTGGCATCGTTGAACATTCAACATCACCGCCTACCGTCCCCTCAGGAGCACACCATGGGCATCTTCGGCCGCAAGGACAGCACCGACACCGAGACCGCGGCCCCCTCCGCGGTCAACCCCGAGCTTGCCGCGCTGACCGGCGAGTACACGATCGACCCGGCGCACTCGACGCTCGGTTTCGTGGCGCGTCACGCCATGGTCACCAACGTCAAGGGCAAATTCCTCGACTTCAACGGCACGCTGCACCTCGACGGCTCGGACCCGGCGAAGTCGACGGCCTCCATCGACGCCAAGATGGACAGCATCGACACCGGTTCCGCGGACCGTGACGGTCACCTGAAGAGCGCGGACTTCTTCAAGATCGAAGAGTTCCCGACGATGACCTTCCGCTCCACCTCGGCCGAGTCCCTGGGCGGCGACGACTACCGCATCACGGGTGACCTGGAGATCCTCGGCGTCACCAAGCCGCTCTCCATCGACCTTGAGTTCAACGGTGCCGCGAAGGACCCGTTCGGCAACGAGCGCGTCGGCTTCGAGGGCAAGGCCGAGATCCTGCGCTCCGAGTGGGGCCTCACGTGGAACGCGGCGCTGGAGACCGGCGGCGTGCTCGTTTCCGACAAGATCAAGCTCAACTTCGACATCTCCGCGATCAAGAACGCCTGAGTCGTGCGATGACCCTGTCCGCGGAGTCGTAGTTCCCATTACTACGACTCCGCTACGGGGGTTTCGGGTGCGGTTGGGGGAAAGGCACCCTCATGCACTCGGAGAAGCCCAAGAAGGTCGGTTCGTGGCAGGCGGTCGGAGCCGTACTGGCCCACTTCAGGAAACGGGCCCGGTTGACGCAGGAACAGTTCGCCGAGTCGGCGAGACTGTCGGTCGACACGGTGGCGTCCATCGAGCAGGGGCGGCTGGCTCTTCAGCTCGATCGGGCCGAGGACTTCGATGAACTCCTGGACACGGGTGGGGTGTTGTTCGTCCTCGTGTCCAAACTGCCGGTCCGGGAGCGGATCGTGCAGTTCGCGCAGGGGCTGGTCGACACCGAGCAGGAAGCGGTCGGCATCCTCTCGTACGAGGCTCAGGTGGTTCCTGGGCTTCTTCAGACCCGCGATTACTGTCGCGCCGTCTTCGACTACCGCTATCCGGCTCTCGGTAGCGAGACAGCCGAGCAGTGGGTGAACACCCGCATGGAACGGCAGTTGGTCTGGCAGCGGGACCGGCCGCCTGTGGGGCACTTCATTCTGGAAGAGAGCATCCTGCGGCGGGCGGTCGGTGGTCCGGATGTCATGCGGGAACAACTCCAGCAGATCCTGGAGTACACCGAGCCCGTTCACATGAGCTTTCAGATCATGCCCATGGATCGGACACCTCACTGCGGGCTGGCAGGTCCGCTGATGCTGCTGGAAACACCCCACCATGAACGTCTCGCGTACCTGGAGGCGCATCGCGCCAGCTTCCTGATCGCTGACCCCGATGAGGTCAGCGACTATCACCACAAATATGGAATGCTGCGGTCTCAGGCCCTCTCTCCTGCCGAGAGCGTGCGCCTCTTGAACGGACTGCTAGGAGAGTCATGAACACCGCAGCGCTGGCATGGTTCAAGTCGAGCTACAGCAGCGACGAGGGCGGCAACTGCCTTGAAATCGCCGCCGATCCCGCCGCCGTCCACATTCGCGACTCCAAGAACCCCGACGGTCCGGTTCTCACCCTCTCCCCCGGTACCTGGAGCGAGTTCCTCGCCGTCACGCGTCCCTCGTCCTGAACAGGATGCCTCCGAGGAGCAGTAGACCCGCCGCGTAGGCCGCCAATACGCCCAGGCCCGGCCATGGGGCGATCGGGAGGTCCGCGATGTGGCGGGTCGACTGGATGGAGAGGGCCGCCGGCATGGGGGCCCAACGCTCCAGGCGGTGCTGCCACGTTGGGGACGGGATGATCGTGACCAGGAGTGGGACGACGTAGAGGATCCCCAGGCCCAGGGTGATCGCCGCTGATGTGTCGCGGAGCATGGTCGCCAGGGCCAGGCCCAGTAGCGCGACCAGGGCCAGGGAGAGGACCGAGCCCAGGGTGGGGCGCAGGGCGGGGGCGTAGTCCGGGAGGAGTGCGTCGGCCAGGAAGACGGAAGCCAGTACTCCCAGCGCTCCCCCGATCGCCGTCAGCAGCGCCAGCACTGTCGCCTTGGACGCCAGGACCCGCCAGCGCGTCGGCATCGCGGCGAGGGTCGTGCGGATCGTGCCCGTGCCGTACTCCGCTCCCATCGTCAGGACGCCCAGGATCAGACACGCGGCCTGGCCCAGCCAGACTCCGGTGAGGCTGAGTTTCACCGTGTCCTCGTCGCACGGGCCGCCCGGGCAGACGTCCGCGGCAACCGGGGCGATCGCGGCAGCGCCGATCGCGAGGGTGAGGGCGACCAGGGCCGCCAGAAGCCACCAAGTGCTGGGTAGCGTACGGAGTTTCGTCCACTCGGCGTGGAGTGGGCGCAACGCCTTCACGCGTCCCTCCTGCGGACCGTCCAGGCCGCCAGGAGCAACGCCGCCGCCGTGTACGCGGCCAGGACTGCGAAGCCGCTGCCGGGAGACAGTGGGTAACAGCCGCCCTCCGGCAAGCAGTTGTGCGCGGTGAAGTCGTACTTCTTCGTGCCCTGTTGGACCGCGAAGGCCGCCGCCGGGGTCACCCGCAGGAGCCAGCGGGCGGCCGGGAGCGGGAAGGCGAAGGACAGGATCTGCGGGAGGATGACGAGCAGGACGACCGTGGCGATCGCGCCCGCGCTGTTGCGGAGCACGACCCCAACTGCCAATGCCAGTACGGCGACCAGGGAGAGCAGGGCAGCGCTGCCGACTACCGCGCGCAGGGCCGGGTTCTCCAGCAGGGGGTAGTCGGGGAAGGCCGGGGGGCCGAAACCGTTGCCGCGCAGGGTGCTCTGGGCGAGCGTGTAGCCGAGGGCGACGGCCGCGAGGCTCACCACGAAGGTCACCGCGCCGATCACGGTCGTCTTCGCCGCCAGCACCTTCAACCGGGCCGGCGTCGCCGTGAACGTCGTACGGATCATGCCCCGTTTGTATTCGCCGGTCACGAAGAGCGCGCCGAGGGCGATCATGAACAGGATGCCGACGAAGACGCCCTGGAAGCTCATCTGGACGATGTCCGGGCCGCCTTGGTCAGGGGCGATGTCGCCCTGGCCGGTGAGGGTGTAGGTGCCGTTCGTGACGGTGGTGGAGGAGTCCGGGCGGGCGTTGCGGGGGGCGGGGCCCGGGGCGGGGGCGCCGGGGGCGGGGGCGCCGACGTCCGTGCTGGTCCAGGCTGCCGTGGTCGAGGTGCCGCTCAGCGTCAGGTGGTCGTAGGTTGCCGTGGCGTGCGCGCCGCCGGTCGACTGACTCGAACCGCCGAAGGAGCGGCGCACGTCCTGGTGGCCCGGGGTGGCCAGGACGAGGCCCACCTGCACGGTCTTCGGGAGGCCGGACAGGCTGACGTCCTCGATCTTCGTCCACTTGGTGCCGTCTGCGGACTCGTAGCCGGTGAGGCGGTCGCCGGTCCGGGTCAGGCGCAGCCAGCGCGGCACCTCCGTCACCTCGGAGTCCGAACCGGCCGTGTCATGGGTGAAGTTCCACTGCATGCGGACGCCATGGCCGGGGGTGGCCAGCACCGCCGCGTACGAAGAGCCTTGTTCCAGGCTCGACTTGACGATGATCCCGGCCTTCGCCCAGGGCTCCACGGTCCGGTCGTCGGCGGTCTTGAGGCCGGTGACCCGAGCCGTGACGGTGCCGTCGCCGGTGAGCGGACGGTGGGTGAAGCGGAAGGCGTCGGTGACCGTCGTGCCGTCGGGACCCTTGATGATGTCCGGGCCCCCGCTGGTGACGGAGCCGCTCGCGCTCAGCTGGCTGATCAGTACGGTGACCACGGCGGCGACCGCCAGCACGAACGGCCAGGCGCGGACCGTACGGAACTTGGTCCACTCGGCGTGCAGCAGGCGCGGGAAGCCGGCGTGGGTGGGGTGGAGGTGGGAGCGGTAGGGGGTGGGCCTGGTCTCGGGCTCCGACGTTGTCCTCGTCGTCATCGGGTCACCTCGTCGGAAGCGACCCCTACGGAAGCGGATTCGGCCGTGAACTCCGCCTTGTCCCGGGTGAGTTCCATGTACGCCTCCTCCAAAGTGGCCCGGTGGGCGCCGACTTCGGCGAAGGGGACGCGGGCCGCGGTCAGGAGTTCCACCACGCGGGGTGCGGGCAGGCCGGTGACGATGAGGGTGTCGCGGTCGGTGACGGCGACCCGGCCGCCCTCGCGGGCGAGGAGTTCCATCGCCTGCGTACGGGCCTCGGTGCGCAGTCGGACGCGGTCGCCGGAAGCGGCGTGCAGGAGTTCGGAGACCGAGGTGTCGGCGATGAGGCGGCCTCGGCCGATGACCACCAAGTGGTCTGCGGTGTCCTCCAGTTCACTCATCAGGTGGCTGGAGACGAGGATGGCGCGGCCCTCGGCGGCCAGTCGGCGCAGCAGGCGGCGGATCCATTGGATGCCTTCCGGGTCGAGGCCGTTGACCGGCTCGTCCAGGAGCAGGATGGGCGGGTCGCCGAGCAGGGCCGCCGCTATGCCCAGGCGTTGGCGCATGCCGAGGGAGTAGCCGCCGGCCCGGCGGCGGGCGGCGGACTCCAGGCCGACCTGGGCGAGGACGTCGTCCACGCGGCGGACGGACAGTCCGTGGGAGTGGGCGAGCCAGCGCAGGTGGTCGCGGCCCCGGCGGGCGGGGTGCAGGGCGGCCGCGTCCAGGAGGGCACCGACCTCCAACAGGGGTGTGCGCAGGGCGTGGTAGGGGCGGCCCGCGATGAGGGCCTGGCCCTCGTCGGGGGCGTCCAGGCCGAGCAGGGCCCGCAGAGTGGTCGACTTCCCGGCGCCGTTGGGGCCGACGAAGCCGGTGACCGTGCCGGGCTCGACGGTGAAGGAGAGGCCGTCGACCGCGAGGGTCCGGCCGAACCGTTTGCGCAGACCGCGGACTTCGATGGTTGCGTCGCTCATGGTGAGGGAGGCTAGGGGCGGCGGCGCGGGGGTGTCGTCACGCCGGGGAGGTCCCTCGCGTAGGGGATGCGCACGGGAGGGGGCTCGGGACAATGGCGGACGTGGGTGAGAAGGCTTCGACGTCGACGGGGACACGCGGTGTCCGGGCACGGTTCGCACGGATGGCAAGGGTGCGGGCCGTCCGGGCGCGGATCGCCGGTGCCGAGCAGGTGCCACCCACTGCCCTGCGCTCTGCACTGCCCGCTGTCCTGCCTACCGCGCTGGCCGTGCTCGCCGTGGGCGAGGGCCTGATCCGCAGCGGTGATCCGCAGAGCAGTCTCGCCGTCGTGCTGCTGCTCGCGCTCGCCACGACCGGGCCGCTCTCCTTCGTCCTGGGGACCGGGCGGGGCAGCCGGGTCTCGGCCGCGATCGCCGTGAGCGCCGCGTGCGTGCTCGCGCTCGTGCCGTTCCAGGCACTCACCGTGGGTGCCGCCGTCGCCCAGTTGATCTGCGTGTACGTGCTGGCGCGGACGGGGTGGCCACTTCCGGCCGGGCTGCTCGTCGTGCCGTACGTCGTGGTCGCGCTGTTCAGTCATGAGGACGCCACCCGGATCGTCGCCGTTCTGCTCGCCACGCTCGGGTCCGCCGCGGCGGCGACCGGCATCACGCATCACGTGCGCAGCACCGTGCTCGCGCACAGCGCGACCGAGCGGGCGTTCGCGGACACGCTCCTCGAACATGCCGCCCGGGGTGAACGGGCGCGGATCGCACGGGAGTTGCACGATGTCGTCGCGCATCACATCTCGATGATCGCCGTCCAGGCGGAGACCGGCCGGCTCACCACGCGCGGGCTGCCGCCCGAGGGTGCCGACCGCTTCCTGGCCATCGGGGACACCGCGCGCACCGCACTGACGGAGATGCGGCGGCTGTTGGGGGTGTTGCGGGAGGACGCGGACACCGGTGTCCAGCGGGCCCCGCAGCCGGGGCTCGGTCAACTCCTCGACCTGATCGACGAGTCGCGGGACGCGGCCGGCGCGGCGACCCGGCTGATCGTCAGCGGGCCGGTCAGCGCGCTCGACCCGGGCGTCGAGGTCACCGCGTACCGGATCGTCCAGGAGGCGCTGACCAACGCCCGTCGGCATGCGCCGGGTGCCGCCGTGGATGTGGAACTGCGGTACGGGGAGGCGGAGTTGGCGCTGCGCGTGCGCGACAACGGGCCCGGGCCCGCGGCCGGCTCCCCCGGTCATGGCCTGCTGGGCATGCGGGAGCGCGCGGCGACCGTCGGCGGGTCGCTGCGCACCGGGCCCGCTCCCGGCGGCGGGTTCCTGGTGGAGGCGCGGTTGCCGGTGCGGGCGGAGGTGCTCGCGTGAGCGTCCGGATCGTCGTCGCCGACGACCACGAGATCGTCCGGGTCGGGTATGCCGGACTCCTCGCCACCCAGGGCGACTTCACGGTCGTCGGGACGGCTGCCGACGGCGCCGAGGCGGTGCGGGTGTGCCGGGAGCGGCTGCCCGACGTGGTCCTCATGGACGTACGCATGCCCGTCATGGACGGGATCCGGGCGACCGCGCAGCTCCAAGGTCCGGACGCGCCACGGGTGTTGGTGCTGACCACCTTCGACCTGGACGAGCATGTGTACGACGCGCTGACCGCGGGGGCGAGCGGGTTCCTGCTCAAGGACGTGACGGCGGAGCGGCTCTTCGACGCGGTGCGGGTCGTGGCCGCCGGTGAGGCTCTGCTCGCGCCCGCGATCACCCGGCGGCTGATCGCCGAGTTCGCGCGTCAGCGTCCCCGAACCGGGCCCGCGCACACGGCACTTGACGCCCTCACCCCGCGCGAGACCGACGTGCTGCGGCTGTTGGCGCAGGGCCTGTCCAACCCTGAACTCGCCCTCCGGCTGCACGTCGGCGAGGAGACCGTGAAGACCCACGTCAGCCGCATTCTGTCCAAGCTGGGGCTGCGGGACCGTACGCAGGCGGTGGTGATGGCCTACGAGACGGGGCTGGTGGTGCCGGGGGTCGGGTGAGGCCGGTCAGGCTGCGCCGCCGCAGGCGTGCCGTACGGCGCGGTCGATGAGGTCGAACTGGACCGCGGTGGGCACGACTTGGACCCGGCCCTCGCCGCGCGCGTTGCGCATGGTCACGAACAGCAGGGGTGTGCCGCGCGCCGGGTGGGTCACATGGCAGGTGCAGACGACGGCACGGGCGTACAGCACCCGCGTGTGGCCGGGGCCCAGCACGGCGCCGGCTCCCGGGGTGACGTGCAGGACGAGATTGCCGTACCCCTCGGCCGTCCGTCCGAACGCGACTTGGGTGCTCGCCGACGCGCTCAGGGTGATGCCGAAGTCCGGGCTGTAGCCGACGGGGACCTCGACGTCCGTGATGAGGATGCTGGTGGCGGCGACCGGGTCGGGGGGCGGAGGCAGCGGGCGGTGGGTGGAGACGTAGGTCAGGAGACCGCCGAGCAGGAGCGTGCAGGTCGCGGTGGTGAGCGTCAGACGGACGCGGCGCGGCAGGCCGTGCCAGTGGTCGCTGATCGACGGCCGGTCCGCGCCGAGGATCTCGACGACGTCGTCGTCCCCCGGTGGGGTCACCATGGCGCGAGCCTAGGGCGCCGGACGGGCCGAACGGCATCGGCCGAACGGCTCCCTCACGACCGGCACTTGGGCGTACGCAGACCCGTACCGAGGGACCGTGGACCTGCGGTCGGTCCGGTCAGAACCCGCCGCCGAAGTCCCCTCCCCCGCCGAAGTCGCCGCCCCCTCCGTCGCCGAAGCCGCCGCTGAAGTCGCCCGAGTCGAAGTCGGCGCCGGAGACATCTCCGCCGTCGTAGCCGCCGGTGGTGAAGTCGCCGTAGCCGGAGCCGTAGTCGGCGGCGTAGGACGGGGTGGCCATCATGCTGCCGAGCAGGGTGCCGACGAGGAGGCCGGGGAGCAGGCCGCCGCCGAAGTAGCCGCCCGCCCAGGGGCCGTAGGCCGGGCCCGCGTCCCAGTAGGGGCGGCGGCCGTAGTCGGTGTCGACCTCGCGGATCGCGGGGTCGTGGCCGTCGGCGAGACGGGCCTGGTCGGCGGCGCAGACGGGTACCTCGCGCGGGGCGCCGCCGGCCGGTGTCCAGACGGCGTCGGCGACGGACGGGCCGTGGCGGGGGTCGAAGAAGCAGGGCGGGCGGCGCTCGGGCAGCGGGCGGCCCTCGCGGCGGGCGGCGAGCTGGGCGAGCGAGAAGCGGCCGTCCTCCAGAGCTTCGGTGACCGGCCGGACGTCCTCCGGTTTCGTCGCCGCCGCCATGGCCGACTTCGCCTGCTCGTAGGCGTCGAGGGCGCGTTCGTAGTCGCCGCGCATGGCGTCGTCGGCGCCCGCCTCGGCGGGGTGGAAGTCGAGGCGGTCCAGTTCCTCGCCGAAGGCCGTGATGTCCTCGTCGACGACGACCCGCAGGCGCTCCAGGGCGGCGCGCTGCTCTTCCGCCTTGCGGCGGCGGTTGCGGCGGACCAGGGCGTAAGCACCTCCGCCGCCGAGCACCACGACCGCGCCCACGCCGATCAGCGCGCCGGTCGGCACTCCGCCACCGTCGGACGAGGAGCCCCAGCTCGCCGGGGCCGAGCCGCCCATGTTGGCGAGGGCGCGGTCGGTGAAGTCGGTCAGCTGGGTCTTGGCGTCGGTGTCGCCCTTGACGCTGGTGACCAGGTTCGTCACGGCCGTGCGCGGCAGGACGGCGGAGTCGGCCTTCGCGTCGAAGCGGTCGCCGAGACGGATCGCGTACAGGCCGGTGACGCCGGTGTCGGTGCGCAGGTTCTGGAAGAGGTCCTGGGTCGGGTAGCCGGCCGGGAGGACCGCGACGAACAGCGGCTTGTCGGCGTCCTTGATCTGCTTCGCGAGGGCGTCGGCGTCGGCCGTGGACAGCTGCGCGGACGCGGCCGGGTCGACGTAGACGGGGCTCTTACGCAGGGCCTCGGCGATCGTGCCGACGCCGGTCGCGGTGGTGGTGGCGGAAGCGGGTGCGGGGCCGATCGCCAGGACGGTCAGGGCGGCGAGCAGCAGGGCCAGGAGCAGCCCCGGGAGGCTTCGGGTCCGTGCGACGACCTTCATACGTCGACGCTACCCGAAGCCCCCCGAAGCCCGCCGTTCATGCAGGTGACAGGCCTACGATCAGGCGGCCCGGTAGGCCGTGATCAGCTTCTCCACCGCCTCTCCGTACTTTCCGGTGAGCGAGAGGTGGTCGGCGTCCGCGAAGGGCTTCGCGGTCGCGGCCGTGACGTTCTGACCGATCTTCTGCTGGACGATCAGCCGGGCCTTGTCGACGAGCGCGCGGCCCGCCTCGTCGGCTCCGTGCCGGTCGGCGAGCGCGGCGGCCACCGCGAGCGCCTTCAGCGTCGTCGTGCCGCCGCCCGGGACCTTGGTCTTCGTGGTCAGGCCCCAGCCGTACGGGTACTGCGGGTCGTACGCCGTGTCGCCGACGTTGATCGGCAACTGGGCCTCCGACTTGGGCCAGGTGACCGGGAGTTGGCCGGTGAAGGCGCGCTTGCCGTAGAGGACGTCGGCCACGCCGTCGCCCTCGGTGCCCGGCAGCCAGGACGCCACCAGGGCGTCGATGTCGCCGAGTTGATCGCCGATCAGCTGCGGGCGCCCGGAGACGATCAGCACCGCGCACTTCATGGCCGCGCACACCTTGTCGACGGCTGCCTGGTCGGCCGGGGTGAGGGAGAGGTCGTTGCCGTTGCCGACGTCTCCGATGCCCTCGGCGTACGGGGTCTCGCCGACGACGACGACACCGACGTCGTAGCCGCTGGTCGCGGCCGAGGCGTCCTTGGAGTAGGTGACGTTGCCGCCGGCGTTCTTCATGCCCTGGAGGATGGTCGTGCCGGTGGTGTTGGTGCCGGAGGAGCCCTGCCAGGTGATGGTCCAGCCACCGGTCTGGTTGCCGAGGTCGTCGGCGTTCGAACCGGCCACGTAGACCTTCTGGTTCTTCTTCAGCGGCAGGACGTCACCCGCGTTCTTCAGCAGGACCTGCGACTCGGCCGCCGCCTGCCGGGCCACGGCCCGGTGCGAGGTCGAGCCGATCTTCGAGGCGTTGCTGGTGTCCGCGTACGGGTGCTCGAAGAGGCCGAGCTTGAACTTCTGGGTGAGGATGCGGGATACGGCGTCGTCGATCCGCTTCTCGGTGACGGCACCGGCCTTGACCTGGGCGATGAGGGTCGTGGTGAAGTCCTTGTAGCTGTACGGGACCATCATCATGTCGACGCCGGCGTTGACCGAGGTGCTGACGTGGGCCGCGTAGTCGCCGGGCAGTTGGTCGATGGCGTTCCAGTCGCTGATGACGAACCCGTCGAAGCCCATCCGGCCCTTGAGCACGCCGTTGATCATGTCGGCGCGGGCGTGCATCTTCACCGGGCCCTGGCCGTCGCCGAGGATGTCGAGCGAGGAGTAGGACGGCATGACCGTGCCCACGCCCCGGTCCACGGCGGTCTGGTACGGCGACAGGTGGACGGCTTCCAGCTGCTGCCGGGTGACCTTGGTGACGCCCTGGTCGATGGTGTAGGTGCCGGTGGTGGAGGAGCCGTACTCGGTGCCGCCGTCGCCGACGAAGTGCTTGGCGGTGGCGAGGACCTTGTCGTCGTCCTTCAAGTCCTTGCCGTTGGCGGCTCCTTGGAGGCCCTGGATGACCGTCTCCATGGACTTGACCAGTGCCGGGTCCTCACCGAAGGACTCGTAGGAGCGGCCCCAGCGTTCGTCACGGGTGACGCAGAGGCAGGGGGCGAAGTCCCACGGGACACCGGTGGCGCGGACCTCGGAGGCGGTCACCGAGCCGGTCTTCTGGGCGAGTTGGGGATCGCGGGTGGCGCCGATGCCGATGTTGTGCGGCATGACCGTGGCGCCGGCCAGGTTGTTGTGGCCGTGCACCGCGTCGACGCCGTAGATCAGCGGGATCTGGAACCGCGTTGCCTGGGTGCGGAGTTGGAAGCCGTCGATCATCTTCGCCCAGGCCGCGGCCGTGTTGGGCGTGGGTGTCGAACCGCCGCCGGAGAGCAGCGAGCCGAGGTCGTAGGAGGCGATGTCCGAGGGCGTGCCCATGGCGCCGCGCTCGGCCTGCGTCATCTGACCGGCCTTCTCCTCAAGCGACATGCGGGAGACGAGGTCGGCGACGCGCTTCCTGATCGGCAACTTGCTGTCCAGGTACGGCAGTCCGTGCGCGTCGACCACGACCTCGGGCTGCTCGGTCGGGGCCTTGGCGCCGGTGACCGTGAGCTTGAGCGGGATGGTCTCGGCGTTCTCGGCCGACCTGTCCTTGAGGGTGGGGACCTTGACGGTCTGTGTGGTGCCGGAGACGGTGCCGGCCGGGAAGGTGAGGGTGCCGGTGACCGGGGTGTAGTCCTTGCCGGGTTCGGCGGTGCCGGTCGCGGCGGTCTCGTAGGTGACGGTCACCGGGTCGTCGATCGGGGCCGAACCGGTGGTGGCGACGGTGACCTTGACGCTCGCGGTGCCGCCCTCCTTGACCGGGTAGACGGCCGCGTCGGTGGTGACGTTGGCGCGCAGGGCCTGGTCGGCCTTGCCGTAGAGCTCGACGTCGTCCATGGCGAACTGCCCCGGAGCGCCGACGGGGAGGGTGAGGGCGTAGCCCCACATCTGGGTCAGGCCCAGGACGTGGTCGATGCCGCCGACGGGTTGGTAATCGGTTCGGTATACGAAATCGGTGAAGGGGATCTCGATCTGTCTCCAGCCACTGAAGTCGTCCGTGAAGGACGTGGTCCACAGCTCGGAGGCCTCGCCGTGGGCGCCGCCGTCCTTGAGCTCGAAGGCGATCTTCTTGGCATTGTTCTGGCCGTCCCACCAGAACCGGATGCCCTTGTGGGCGGACCAGTCGTGGGCGGGTTCGGTGGCGGCGAAGTCGTGGGTGAAGCCGCCGTAGCCGCTGATGTCGTAGGTCCCGGAGAGGACCTTGGCGCCCTCGGGGGCGTCGGCGCGGTCGGCGAACTGGAGTTGGGGCGGGTCGTCGTTGTCACTGCCCCAGGTGAAGATGCCGTCGGCGGGCTGGCTCGCGAACGGCACCTCCCCCTCGAAGCGGTCGACGGGCACCGGAGCGGGGTCGTCGGCGGCCTGGGAGACGGTCGGTGACAGCAGAGCGGTGAGCAAGGCGGCGGAGACGAGCAGAGCGGTTCTTGGCATAGACCATTCCTCGACTCTCTGGTTCACTCATGACTTAGATCACGCCGTGAGTTAACTAACGGCCCACACACCCGTCAAGACGTCACGTCAGACATTTGGGTACCCACGTCAGACATTTCGGGAAGGGCGACCAGCATGAGGAGAACCCCCCGCGCGATCCGGCTGCTGTTGGCCGGTCTGCTCTCCACGGCCGGCATCACCGCGGCCACCGTCCCCGCTCAAGCCGCAGGCGAACAGGTCACCGCCTATCTCACCACCACCGACGACGCCGGCGGCCGCCATGTCACCCGCGGTCTGCAGGCGCAGACGCCGTTCGCCTTCCAGTCCGGCTCGGGCGGCAGCGGCGAGAACATCACCGTCGACGAGAACACCCGCTACCAGACCTTCACCGGCGGCGGCGCGTCCTTCACGGACACCGCGGCCTGGCTGATGAACAGCAGCGGGGCGCTGTCCGCGTCGACCCGGAACGCGACCATGACCAAGCTGTTCTCGCCGACGGACGGCATCGGTCTTTCGTTCCTGCGCAATCCGATGGGCGCCTCCGACCTGGCGCGGTACGGCTACTCGTACGACGACGTGCCGGCCGGGCAGACCGACCCGAACCTCAACTCCTTCTCGATCGCGCACGACCTGGCCGATGTCGTGCCGCTGACCAAGCAGGCGGTGAGCCTCAACCCCTCTTTGACTGTCATGGCCTCGCCATGGACGGCGCCGGCCTGGATGAAGGACAGCGGCTCGCTCAACGGCGGCTGGCTGAAGGCCGAGAACTACGGGGCGTACGCCAACTACTTCGTGAAGTACCTCCAGGCGTACAAGGCCCAGGGCGTCAACGTCTCGTACGTGACCGCGCAGAACGAGCCGACCTGTTGTTCCGGGTATCCGTCGATGAGCTGGAACGGGAGCGGGCTCGCGTACTTCACCAAGAGCGAGCTGCTGCCCAAGCTCCAGGCGGCCGGGCTGACGACCAAGGTCCTCGCGCACGACTGGAACTGGGACGTCTACGACTCCTACGCGGCGCCGACCGTGGATGACGCGGCGGTCCGTTCGCACCCGAACTTCGGCGGGATCGCCTGGCACGGGTACGGCGGTGACATCAACAAGCAGACCACCGTGCACAACCAGTACCCGACGCTGGACGCCTTCGGGACCGAGCACTCCGGTGGCACCTGGATCGCCAACCAGCAGCGCGAGGACATGAACAACATCATCGACTACACCCGCAACTGGGCGAAGTCGGTGACCAAGTGGTCGCTGGCCGTGGACCAGAACATGGGCCCGCACAACGGGGGTTGCGGCACCTGCACCGGCCTGATCACCGTGCACAACGGGGACGGCGCGAGCGGGACCGTCGACTACACGGTCGAGTACTACACGATGGGCCACCTGACGAAGTTCGTCCGGCCGGGCGCTCAGCGGATCGCCTCGACGGCGTCCACGAATGTGCCGAACGTGGCCTGGCGCAACCCCGACGGGTCGAAGGCACTGATCGCCTACAACGACGGGTCCGCCGCCAAGACGGTGACCATCAACTGGGGTGGCCAGCACGCCACTTACTCCCTGCCGGGCAAGACGTCGGCGACGTTCACCTGGACGGGCACGCAGTCCGGGGGCGGCAGCCAGACCGGCGCCTTCGTCGGCCTGGCGAGCAAGTGCCTTGACGTGGCCGGGGGTTCCAGCACGAACGGGACCGCGGTGCAGCTCTACGACTGCAACGGCTCGACGGCCCAGCAGTGGACCGTCGGAACCGACGGCTCGGTGCGCTCGCTCGGGAAGTGCCTCGACGTGACGTCGGCGTCCACCGCCGACGGGGCGAAGGTGCAGTTGTACGACTGCAACGGGACCGGTGCGCAACAGTGGTCGTACAACGCGACGACCGGTGATGTGGTGAACGCGGCGGCGAACAAGTGCCTTGACGTGACCGGCAATTCGTCGGCGAACGGGGCACGGGCACAGATCTGGACCTGCACGGGAGCCGCCAACCAGAAGTGGCATCTGCAGTAGGGCGGGCCATGTCCCGCCCTCTCACGGGGGGAGGGCGGGACATGAGGCGTACGGGAGTGGCCGTCGCGGGTGCGGTGGCCGGGTGTCTGCTGCTCAGCGGGTGCGGGGCGATCGACCTTCCGCTGGCCGCGATGCGCCTGGACGCGGCAGGGACACCACAGGCTGTCCTGCGGCCGTGCGGTGACGACCTGATCCAGGGGCTCTCGCTCGTCGGAGCCCCGGCCGACACGGAGTCCGAACGGAACTACTCGGGCTGGCGTGTGCCCGGCAAACGGCACGGCACCGACGCCGAGTTCCCCCTCTTCTCACCGCCGTCCGCGTGGCAGGCCCGTGCTGCGGGCCAACAGCGGCTGGTGCCGGACTACACGTACGAACTCGCCTTCGGCAAGGCGGAGTACAACTACGAGTACACCGGCCGCGTCACCTTCCGCGCAGCTGATCTCGCCGCTCTGAAACCCGGCCAGGTCTGGGCCGACGACAGGGCCATGAGCCTCGACGAGTTCGAGGAACTCGCCGAGGACTCCTGCTGAGGGCGGGCTACTCGGCGGGCTCCACGCCGGCCCGCAGCAGCCCGTAGGTGTAGGCGTCCTCAAGTGCCTGCCAGGACGCGGCGATCACGTTCTCCGCCACGCCGACCGTGGACCACTCGCCCGTGCCGTCGGACGTGGAGATCAGGACCCGGGTGGTGGAGGACGTGCCGTGGACGCCCTCCAGGATGCGGACCTTGTAGTCGACCAGGTCGAGCTTGGCGAGTTGGGGGTAGAGCTTTTCGAGGGCTACGCGCAGGGCGCGGTCGAGGGCGTTGACCGGGCCGTTGCCCTCGGCGGTGGCGACGATGCGCTCGCCCTTGGCGTAGAGCTTGACGGTGGCCTCGTTGGCGTGGGAGCCGTCGGGGCGGTCCTCGACGATGGCCCGCCAGGACTCGACCTCGAAGTACTTCAGGGGGCGGCCCTCGACCTCGCCGCGCAGCAGGAGTTCGAAGGAGGCGTCCGCGGCCTCGTAGGTGTAACCCTTGAGTTCGCGTTCCTTCACGCGCTCCACGACCCGGCCGACCAGCGCGCGGTCGCCGCCCAGGTCCACGCCGAGTTCCTTGCCCTTGAGCTCGATGGAGGCGCGGCCCGCCATGTCGGAGACCAGCATCCGCATGGTGTTGCCGACCTGCTCGGGGTCGATGTGCTGGTACAGGTCCGGGTCGACCTTGATCGCGGAGGCGTGCAGTCCGGCCTTGTGCGCGAAGGCCGAGACGCCGACGTAGGGCTGGTGGGTGGAGGGGGTGAGGTTGACGACCTCGGCGATGGCGTGGGAGATGCGGGTCATCTCGCGGAGCTTGCCGTCGGGCAGGACCTTCTTGCCGTACTTCAGCTCAAGGGCCGCCACCACCGGGAACAGGTTGGCGTTGCCGACGCGCTCGCCGTAGCCGTTCGCCGTGCACTGCACGTGGGTCGCGCCCGCGTCGACGGCGGCGAGGGTGTTGGCGACCGCGCAGCCGGTGTCGTCCTGGGTGTGGATGCCGAGACGGGCGCCGGTGTCGGCGAGGACGGTGGCGACCACGGCCTGGATCTGCGCCGGGAGCATGCCGCCGTTGGTGTCGCACAGGATCACGACGGAGGCGCCGGCCTCCGCGGCGGTCCGTACGACCGCCTTCGCGTACTCGGGGTTGGCGCGGTAGCCGTCGAAGAAGTGCTCGCAGTCGACGAAGACGCGACGGCCCTGGTCCTTGAGGAAGGACACCGTGTCGCGGACCATCTCCAGGTTCTCGTCCAGCGTGGTGCGCAGCGCGAGCTCGACGTGCCGGTCGTGGGACTTGGCGACCAGCGTGATCACCTCGGCGCCGGAGTCCAGGAGCGCCTTGACCTGCGGGTCCTCGCTCGCCTTGCCACCGGCCCGGCGGGTCGCGCCGAAGGCGACCAGCTCGGCGTGCTTGAAGTCGATCTCCTGCCGGGCGCGGGCGAAGAACTCGGTGTCCCGCGGGTTGGCGCCCGGCCAGCCGCCCTCGATGAAGCCGACGCCGAAGTCGTCCAGGTGCCGAGCGATGGCCAGCTTGTCCGCGACGGTGAGGTTGATGCCCTCGCGCTGGGCGCCGTCGCGCAGGGTGGTGTCGAAGACGTGGAACGAGTCGTCGAGCTCACTGGGTTCCGTCATGGTGTCAAGGCTCCTGTGTTGGATCTCGGTCTGTACCGGAATGACCGGCTCCACCGTCCTCCAATGATCCCTCGCGCTCCGCTCCCGGCTTGAGGTGGGCCAGAAAAGCGAAAAACCTCTCGCGGGTGCGAGAGGTCTGCGCGCGGGTCGAGAACGACGGTGTCCGCCCGTACCTGGTCGTACGTGGCGGTCACTGCGGACCGGCGCGCCTGCTGCCAATAATCATGGCGAACGAGAGCACGGGGGCAGTCTGGCACAGCCCCCGCGCTCCGCTCATGGGTGTCTCAGGATGCGGTCGATCACTTCAGGTGACGGACGTAGACGTGCGTGGTGTCGTAGGTGTCGCCGGGCACCAGGTCGGTGGCCCAGCTGCTGAAGGCGACCGTGCCGCCGTGCCGGTCGATCACCGGGAAGTCCACCGACGCGTCGCTCGGGCCGCCCCCGACCGCTGGGCTGGCGAGCACCGTGCGTCCGGTGCGCAGATCGCGCACGTACGCCTGCCGCCCGTCGTCGCCCGGCGTGCCCGCGACGTGCACGAGGTACCGGTTGTCGGCGCTGAGCTGCGGAAAGGTGGTGTAGGCGGTCGGGCCGGCGCCGTCGACGCGGCGCAGCTTGTCCGTCTTCAGGTCACGGATGAAGACGTTGTGCGACTTGTTGGTGTCGTCCGGCGTCAGCTGCGAGTCCAGCGAGCTGAACACCGCGTACCGTCCGTCGGCGCTGATCTGCGGGAACTCGGTCTGCGCGTCGGACACCTTGCCGTCGGGCGCCTTGTCGGCCTGGAACAGCTCCCCGCTCGGCACGTCCCGGACGTAGGCGTCGCTCCAGTCTCCGCTGGTCGGGTACGGGACGAAGTACTGGTAGGCGACCCGGCTGCCGTCCGCGCTGATCGACGGGTTGACGGCGGCGGACTTCCGGGCGCCCTCGCCCGGCACCTGACTGATGCGCACCCGCTCGCCGGTGACCCGGTCGACGCGGTACACCCGGCTCCACCGGTCGCCCTGCGGCCCTTCGTCGCTCGTGTGCTGCGCGACGAAGGCGACATAGTGGCCGTCGGCGCTGATCGCGGGCGAGCCGATGGCGTTGTAGCCCGTGTCGACGGCGTCGTTCAGCCGCTGAAGGGCCCCGGTCCTCAGGTCCTTGACCCAGATCGAGCTGTCGCCGGTGTCGTAGGTCTTGGTGGAACTGAACGCCAGATACCGGCCGTTGGCGCTCAGACCGACGTCAAGGACGTGACCGTTCCACGGGCCGCCGTCCTCACCGACGCTCACCAGGCGGGTGGTGCCGGTCTTCAGGTCGCGTACGAAGGCGTCCTCGCTGCCGTTGGTGTCGCCCGGGACGAGGTTGTCGGCGCGGGAGACGAAGGCCAGGTAGCGGCCGTCCGCGCTCAGACTCGGCTGACCGGAGACGCTGTTGCCGTCCGCGCCGTCCGGGGCCACGCTCGCCTTCTCGGTGTGCGGGGCCCTCGGTGCGGCGCCCGCCGTGGTCCCGGTGAGCGCCACGGCGGCGGTGGCCGCGACGACGGTGGCCGCCAGGGCGGCCCGGTGCTTCTTGGTGTGCATGATGCTTCCCCCGTGATCGGTCGTACTCACTGTGCTGTCCTCAGGAACACGTCCGACACCTCGTTGGTGTCCCCCTCCACCAGATCGGGTGACGCCGACTCGAACGCGACGACCGTGCCGTCGTAGTCGACGGACGGGTGCCGGGCCGGGAGGTCGTTGCGGCCGCCGTGGCGGTCCACGCTGATCAACTGGGCTTTCCCGGTGGGCAGTTCGCGCAGATATACGGCCCCGCCCCGGACGTACGCGAGATGCGTGCCGTCCCCGGCGAGTGAGGGCTGGGTGCCGCGGACCTTGGTCGTGGTCCCGGCGTCGAGGTCACGGACGTACACGTATCGGCCGTGCTGGAAGGCGACCTTGCGGCCGTCCGCGCTGAGCGAGGGCGCCGACGAACCGGTGCCGGCCTTCTCCAGGGTGCCGGTGTCCAGGTCACGGACGTAGATCGCGCCGCCCTGGTCGAAGGCGATGTACCGGCCGTCGTAGCTGATGGAGGGGTTGGTCGCCGCCTCGCCCGTGGGCGCGCTGGCGATGGCCACGTCGCCGCCGTTGAACTTGAAGCGGTAGACGCGGGGTTGGGGATGCGGGTCGGCGTCGGTGGCGGGCAGCGTGGCGGACCAGGTGACCCACTGGCAGGTGGGGTCCACCTGGGGGTGTCCCATCCAGGTGAAGCGGACGCCCTCGTGGGTCGCGATGCCGGTGAGTTTGCCGACCGAGCGGTTGCGGACGAAGACCTCGGGCCCGCCGTCGGTCGCGTGCGGCGCCAGGTAGCTGACCATGCGTCCGCTGGTGCAGGGCGTGCCGTCGGACGAGGGCTGCTGCGCAGGGGAGTTGACCTGCGAGACCCCGCCGGGCGCGTAGACGAGCACGTCGTCGCCCGATGTGAAGGAGGCGACCCGGCCGTCCGCCATCACCGGGTCGTGCGAGGCCACGGCGAGTTGCTGTCCGTCCCAGGCCGTGCTGATTCGTTCGGTGACGGACGGCATCGGGGCCGGGTTCCTCGCGAGCCCGCCCGAGAAGACGAACACGTCCGGCTCGTCGTTGGTGTCCCCCGCCACCAGGTGGGAGGCCGACGAACTGAACGCCACCGCCCGCCCCTTGGCGGCCAGCATCTCGTCCCCGAGCGCGGCGTTCGCCGGCAGGGCGGCCCCCCGCAGCCCCGTCCGCAGGTCGCGCACCCGCACGCCGTCCTCGCCCGCGACCACGGCGTACCGGCCGTCCGCGGTGGCCGACATGGGCCGTCCGTCGGCCACCCGCCGGGTCTGGCCGGTGCGCAGGTCGTGGACGTACACACCGCTCTCGGCGTCGAGCAGCACACGGTTGCCGTCCGCGGTGATGCGGATCAGGGAGGCATAGCCGAGGCCCTCGTCGACCTGGGTCCGCTCGCCCGTCGCCCGGTCCTCGACGAAGACGTCGCCCGGATCCGTCTCGGAGCCGGTGCGCAGGCCGTACGCGATCCGCTCGCCGTCGCCGCTCACCGAGGCCCCGGCCTTGTCGCCGTCCTCGGCGGGTGAGATCAGTTCGTCGGTACCGGTGACCGTGTCGCGGACGTACAGGAGCCGGAAGTTCGAGGAGCCGCCCCGGCTGCCGATGGTGTACGCGATGTGCGTGCCGTCCGGGCTGATCGACTGGGCGCGGCCCAACTCGTTGAAGCCGGGCGGGTTCTGGGGCCACAGCCGCTCCGTGCGGCCGGTGGCGCGGTCGTACAGGTAGGGCGCCAGGAACCGGGTGCCCGCGGAGAAGGCGACCCGGCTCCCGTCGGCGCTCAGCATGGGCGAGCCGTACGTGGTGCCGCCGCCGAGGTCGATCCGGGTGACCTCGCCGGTGTCCAGGTCCTTCTCCAGCAGACACGGGGTGCCGCGCGAGCAGCCGAAGCTCGGCGCCAAGGACACGAACGCGACATGCCGGCCGTCGGCGCTGATCGCGGGGTCGTTGGAGGACCCGTCGGCCTGGCTCCCGTCGGCCGCCGTGCTCACCCGCTCGGTGTGCGGTTTCGCGGGACCGGCCGGGGCCGCGGTCGCGGACACCGTCGCGGACGTCCAGCCGAGGGAGACGACAACCGCCGTGCCCAGTACGGCTCTTGCGAGGCGGGACTTCATCGTGCCCTCCACTGGAAGACGTCGTTCACGCTGTTGGTGTCGCCCGGCACGACATCGCTGTCCGCCGAGGTGTAGACGACCGAGCGGCCCCGGTCGGAGAGCGAGCCCGCGGCGGCGCTGCCGTGACCGACGGCGACCCGCTGCCCGCCGCGCACGTTCCGCAGCCAGAGGCCGGACTCCGTGTCCTGGAGGAGGAGCCGGCGCCCGTCGGGGCTGACGGCCCGCACCCGCTCGCCGGCGAAGTGCTCGACCCGGCCGGTGCGCAGATCCCGTACGTAGGAACCGGCCGCCGAGTCCATCACCAGGACCCGGCCGTCGGCGCTCAGTTGCACGACGGTCGAGCGGGTGCCGTCGTCGGCCCGCGTCTGCGCGCCGGTGACCCGGTCGGCGACCCATACGTCGCCGCTGCCGTCGTCCTGGTAGGCGACCCGGCGGCCGTCGCCGCTGATCGACGGGTTGTCCATGTCCCGCGTGGAGTCGTCCTGCGGGCCCGCGCTGACGGTCTCGCGGGCGCCGGTGACCCGGTCGTAGAGGTCGATACGGGTCGGGAACTGCGGGTGGCCGCTCCACTGGTAGGCGATGTACCGGCCGTTCGCGCTGATCGCGGGCGCGTACGCGCTGTCCTGCCCGCCGGTGCCGACCGGGCTCCGGGTGCCGGTGCTCAGGTCGGTCACGAAGACGTTGATGGTGCGGCTGCCCCACGCGATGTACGTGGCGTAGCGGCCGTCGGCGCTGAGCCGGGGCGTGGAGAGCGGGTCCTCCAGCTTGGTGACCGCGCCGGTGGCGAGGTCACGGACGTACGCGTAGGTGCCCGGGTGGGTGACGCCCTCGGGCACGAGGTTGGTCGCCGCCGAACGGAACGCGACATGGCGGCCGTCCGGCGTGGTCAGGGCGGTGGCGGAGGCGCCGTCGCCCTGGGTGCCGTCGGCCGCGGTGCTCACCCGCTCCACCCGGGGTGCGTGCGGTGCGGCGGACGCGGTCGGCGCGGTGAGCGCGAGCAGCACCGCCGTCCCTAAGGCGACGCCGGACACACCTGCGGCTCTGGACATGGTTCCCCCCTGAGATCCCCGTGGACGCTTCTCCCCCGGCCCTGCGCCGAGGGCTCCCTTCGAGGCAAACGCACCGTCGGCTACAGGGTCAATCGGTCGTATTGCGTACAACCAGGGCACAGCCTCAGACGTCCGCGAGAAGGCCTTCGTCCAGGAACTCCCGTACATGGCCGAGAACTTGCGCCCGGTCCGTGCCGCGCAGCCCGATCGCCACATGGATGGAGAAGCCGTCGAGCAGAGCGCGCAGCCGGGCCGCGAAGCGGTCGGGGTCGACGCGGCGGAACTCGCCCCGGGAGACACCCTCGGCGAGCAGCGCCACCAGGTCGCGGTGCCAGGCCCCCTCGATGGCGGCCTGCCGCTCGCGGGCGGCCTCGTCGGCGTTCTGCGAGCGGTTCCAGACCTCCAGCCACAGGGTCCAGTGCGGGTCGCGGTGGCCGTCGGGGACGTACAGGTCGACGTAGGCGTCGAGGCGTTCGCGGGCCGTGCCGGGGCCGACAAGGAGCCGGCCGCGCTCGGTGCCGAGGCGGCCCTCGCTCCACTCCAGGGTGCGCAGCAGGAGTTCGTCCTTGGAGCCGAAGTAGTAGAGGAGGTGGCCGCTGCTCATGCCGACCTCGCGGCCGAGCGCCGCCATGGTGAGCTGCTCCAGACCGCGTTCGGCGATCATGCCCATGGCTGCGGCGAGGACCTCCTCGCGCGGCGGCGCGATCTTCCGCGCACCGGCCATCGCCCGTCTCCCTCTCGCTGGATCCTCAGACCCTCGGCTGCTGTTGCGTGATGCAGTGGATGCCTCCCCCACCGGAGAAGATCGTACGGGCGTCGACCAGGGTCACCGTCCGCTCGGGGAACAGGCGCCGGAAGATTCCGGCCGCGGTCTCGTCCCGCGGGTCGTCGAAGGCGCAGAGCACCACGCCGTCGTTGCAGAGGTAGTGGTTGATGTAGGAGTAGTCGGCCCAGTGGCCGTCGGCCTCCAGGACGGTGGGTGCCGGGACCTCGACGACCTCCAGGCGCCGGCCGCGGGCGTCGGTCTGCGCGTTCAGCAGGCCGATGATCTCCTCGCTCACCTCGTGGTCGGGGTGCGCCGGATCCGGCTGGGAGTGCGCGACCACGACACCGGGGCGCGCGAAGGCGGCCACGATGTCGACATGGCCGAGGGTGCCGAAGCCGTACGGCGGGTAGTCGCCGGTGAGGCCCCGCGGGAGCCAGATCGCCTTGCTGGTGCCGAGCTTGGCGTGGATCTCCGCCTCGACCTGCTCGCGCGTCCAGCCGGGGTTGCGGCCGGCGCCGAGCTGGACCGTCTCGGTGAGCAGGACCGTGCCCTCGCCGTCGACGTGGATCGCACCGCCCTCGTTGACGAGCTTCGAGGCGTGCGTCTTCGCGCCCGCGAGGCCCGCGACGTAGGAGCCGATCTTCGCGTCGTGCTCCCAGCGGGCCCACTCCTGGGCGCCCCAGCCGTTGAACGTCCAGTCCACGGCGGCCAGTTCACGACCGTCGGTGACGAAGGTGGGCCCGATGTCCCGCATCCACGCATCGTCCAGCTCACGCTCGACCAGGTCGACGTCCGGGCCGAGCAGCTCGCGCGCCGACTCCCCCTGTCCCGGCCCGTGCACCATCGTCACCGGTTCGAAGCGGCGCACGGCACGGGCGACGGACGCCCAGGCGGCGCGGGAGGCGGCGAGGTCGTCGGCGTCCGCGAAGGTGGGGTTGGGGCCGGGCCAGGCCATCCAGGTGCGCTCGTGCGGGGCCCACTCGGGCGGCATACGGAAGCTCATCAGAAGTCCCAAGTCCTAGTGTTCCGGAGGAAGTAGAAAGCGGTGTGTTCTAGAGGAAGTACAGGCGGTTGAGGGAGACGGCCTCGGCCGGTTCCGAGCGGATCGGCTCGCCGTCGAGGGTGACCAGACCGGTGCGCTGGTCGACGTCGACCGCTCCGGTACGGGAGTTGAGGCGCAGGTCGGCCGGTCCGATGCCGCGCGTGCCGCGAACGGCCACTCTGCGGCGACGGGTTGGCATCTTGTCGTTGCCCTGGTCGAGGGCGGCCTGCGCGACGAAGGCCACGGAGATGTCGGCGGGTGTCGTGCCGTGCGCGCCGAACTGCGGGCCCAGGACGAGGGGTTCGCAGGTGTCGGTCGCCGCGTTCGGGTCGCCGACCACGCCGTACGCCGGGAAGCCGGACTTCAGGACGAGCTGCGGTTTCGCGCCGAAGTACTCCGGCCGCCACAGGACGATGTCGGCGAGCTTGCCGACCTCGATGGAGCCGACCTCGTGCGAAAGTCCGTGTGCGATGGCGGGGTTGATGGTCAGCTTGGCGATGTACCGCAGGACGCGGTCGTTGTCGTGGTCCGCCTCCGGGAAACCGCCGAGCGCGCCGAACTCGGCCTTCATCTTCCCAGCCATCGCGAAGGTACGGCGCACGGTCTCGCCGGCCCGGCCCATGCCCTGCGCGTCCGACGAGGTGATGCCGATCGCGCCCAGGTCGTGCAGCACGTCCTCGGCGCCCATGGTCCCGGCGCGGATGCGGTCGCGGGCCATGGCCGCGTCGCCGGGCAGGTCGGTCTTGAGGTCGTGGACGGAGACGATCATGCCGTAGTGCTCGGCGACCGCGTCCCGGCCGAAGGGGAGGGTGGGGTTGGTGGAGGAGCCGATGACGTTCGCAACTCCCGCCATTTTCAGCACGTTCGGGACGTGTCCGCCGCCGCAGCCCTCGATGTGGAAGGCGTGGATGGTGCGGCCCTCAAGGACGCGCAGGGTGTCCTCGACCGACAGGCACTCGTTCAACCCGTCGCTGTGCAGGGCGACCTGGACGTCGTGCTCCTCGGCGACCCGCAACGCGGTGTCCAGCGCCCGGGTGTGGGCGCCCATGTCCTCGTGCACCTTGAAGCCGGACGCGCCCCCCTCCGCCAACGCCTCCACCAGCGGAGCCGCGTCGGACGACGAACCCCGGCCCAGGAAACCGATGTTGACCGGCCAGGCGTCGAAGGCGTTGAACGCGTGCCGCAGCGCCCAGGGCGAGTTGACGCCGACGCCCCACACCGGGCCGAACTCCTGCCCGACGATCGTCGTCACGCCGGACGCCAGCGAGGCCTCCATGATGCGGGGCGACAGCAGATGGACGTGCGTGTCGACGGCACCGGCGGTGGCGATCAGCCCCTCGCCGGAGACGATCGAGGTACCCGTGCCGACCACGACATCGACCCCGTCGAGGGTGTCGGGGTTGCCGGCCCGCCCGACGGAACAGATCCGCCCTTCGCGGATCCCGATGGACACTTTCCGGATGCCCTGCACGGCGTCGATCACGACCACATTGCTGATCACGACATCGCAGGTGTCTCGCACAGCGGCGGCCTTGAGGTGCAGCCCGTCCCGTGCCGTCTTGCCGAAACCGGCCAGGAACTCGTCGCCGTAGCGCTGGGAGTCGGACTCGACGCGGATGGTCAGCCCCGAGTCGCCGAGCCGGACGCGATCGCCGGCGCGGGGGCCGTGGGTGGCGGCGTACTCGTACGGATTCACTGCTCAACTCCCAGGTAGCCGCAGGCGATCGCCCTGCGCAGGGCCTCTTCCTTCGCGCCCGGCGCGTCCAGCGGTCCGTCGACGAGCCCGGCGAACCCGATCGCGATCCGCTCCCCGCCGATCGGCAGCAGACCGACCTCGACGCTCTCGCCGGGGCCGAAGCGGACGGACGATCCGGCCGGTACCGCGAGCCGCATGCCGTAGGCGGCGCCCCGGTCGAAGTCGAGGCGCGGGTTGGCCTCGAAGAAGTGGAAGTGCGAGGTGACGGAGACGGGCACGGTCGCGGTGTTGGTGACCGTGAGCCGGACGGCCGGCTCGGCCTCGGCGTGCGTGGGTCCGGGGAGGAGCGCACCCGGGGCATCGCCGCCGAGTCCGCCGCCGATGGGGTCGGAGACCACCGCGAGGCGCGAACCGTCGTCGAAGACGGCCTCGACATGCACCTCGGTGACGATGTCGGCGACACCCGGCAGGACGTCGGCGGGACCGAGCACGGACCGGGCGCGCTCGACGGCCTCGGCGAGCCGGTGCCCGTCCCGGGCCGCCTCGCACACCGTGTCCGCGATGAGCGCGGTGGCCTCCGGCACGTTGAGCCTGAGGCCGCGCGCCTTGCGGGCACGGGCCAGCTCGGCGGCCGAGAACAGCAGCAGCCTGTCACGTTCCGTCGGGGTCAGTCTCACGGCACGGCACCTCTCAGTAATTTAGAGCAACACTCTAAACGGCGGATTCATGGAACGGAAACATTGACGCACAAGCTTGGCACGGGTCACATTGAACGCCGCTCTAAAAAACTTGGCGGCCGTCGAAGGAGACCCACCATGCCGATAGAACAGCGCGGAGTCGACACCATCCCCGACGAGGAGCGCACCAGCGGTCCGCGCGACCTCGTGTCGATCCTGCTCGGCTCCAACCTCTGTCTCGGCGTGATCATCTTCGGCTGGCTGCCGCCGTCCTTCGGGCTCGGCTGGTGGGCCTCGGTCTCCTCGATCGTCGCGGGCACGGTGGTCGGCACGCTGTTCACGGCCCCGCTGGCGCTGGTCTCGCTGCGCACCGCGACCAACCTGTCGACGTCGTCCGGCGCCCAGTTCGGGGTGCGGGGCCGGCTGGTCGGCTCGGTGGTCGGCCTCCTCCTCGCCCTCGGCTACACCGCGCTGACCGTGTGGATCGGCGGCGATGTCATGGTGGGCGTGCTGGGCCGGCTGTTCGGGCTGCCGGCCGGCGGTGGCTCGTACGCCGTCGTGTACGCGCTGCTCGCGGCGGCGACGGTGGCGGGCGCGGTGTACGGCTACCGGGTGCTGCTGGCCATGTCCCGCGTGCTGTCCATCGGCATGACGGCGCTGCTGGTCCTCGGCGTGATCGCGTACGCCCCGCACTTCTCGACCGGCGCGCTGCCGGAGGCCGGCGGCTATCTGCTGGGCGGGTTCTGGCCGACGTGGTGTCTGGCGACGGTGGCGGCGGGACTGTCCGGACCGATCGCGTTCATCACCCTGCTCGGCGACTACACGCGGTACATCTCCCCGGCCCGTCACACCTCACGCCGGGTCCTGCACGCGACCTGGCTCGGCCTGATCGCCGGTCTCCTGGTCCCCCAGCTCTTCGGCACCTTCACGGCGTACGCGGCCCACGCGGCCCTCGACTACGCGGGCCCCCTGGTGCAGGCCTCCCCCGGCTGGTACCTGGTCCCCCTCCTGCTCGCCGCCTCCGCCGGTTCGGTCGGCAACGCGGGCCTGATGCTCTACTCCATGGGCCTCGACCTGGACGCGATCCTGCCCCGCGCCTCCCGGGCCCGGGCCACCTGCACGGTGGCGCTGGCCGCGACGACCTGCGTCTTCGTCGGCCACTACGCGTGGAACGCCCAGTCCGCGATGACGTCCTTCGTCCTGCTCCTGACGGCGATCGGCACGCCGTGGGCGGTGATCACCCTGATCGGCTTCGTCCGCTGCCGGGGCGTGTACGACGCGGACGCCCTCCAGGTCTTCAACCGCCGCTCGCGGGGCGGGATCTACTGGTTCCGGGGCGGCTGGAATCTGCCTGCCGTGATCGCGTGGGCGGTGGGCGCGGGGGTCGGCCTGCTCGCCGTGTCACTGCCGTCGTACGAGGGGCCGCTGCTGTCGCTGACGGGTGGGGTGGACTGCAGTTTCCTGCTGTCGGGGGTGGTCGGCGGGCTGGCGTTCGTCCTGATGACGACGGGGGCCGTCACGGACACCGAGTCCGCGACGGCCCCCAAGGCGACCAGCCGGATCTAACCGGATCCAGCCGGATCCAGCCGGATCCAACCCGGTCTAGCCGAGCTCGTGCATCCAGCCGTGCTTGTCCTCGGCCGTGCCCCGCTGGATGTCGAGGAGGGCCTCGCGGAGGCGGACGGTGACCTCGCCGGGCTCACCGCCGGACTGCTGCCACTCGGCGCTCGTCCGCTTGACCGTGCCGACCGGGGTGATCACCGCGGCGGTGCCGCAGGCGAACACCTCGGTGAGGCTGCCGTTCTCCGCGTCGCGCTGCCACTGGTCGACCGAGACCCGGCCCTCCTCGGCGGTGTACCCGAGGTCGGCGGCGACGGCGAGCAGGGAGTCGCGGGTGACGCCCTCCAGGATGGAGCCGGTGAGGGTCGGGGTGACGATCCGGTCGCCGTACACGAAGTACAGGTTCATCCCGCCGAGTTCCTCGACCCACTTGTGCTCGACCGCGTCGAGGTAGCAGACCTGGTCGCAGCCCTTGGCGGCGGCCTCGGCCTGGGCGAGCAGGGAGGCCGCGTAGTTGCCGCCGGTCTTGGCGTCGCCCATGCCGCCGGGGACGGCGCGGACGCGGTCCTCGGAGAGCCAGATCGACACCGGGCGGACACCGCCGGGGAAGTAGGCGCCGGCCGGGGAGGCGATGACCAGGAACAGGTACTCGTTGGCGGGCTTCACACCGAGGCCCACCTCGGTCGCGATCATGAACGGGCGCAGGTAGAGCGACTCCTCGCCGCCGTGCGCCGGGACCCAGTCCTGGTCCTGGCGGACCAGGACGTCGCAGGCCTCGATGAACGTCTCGACCGGCAGCTCGGGCATGCCGAGGCGGTGCGCGGACCGCTGGAAGCGCTCGGCGTTCTTCTCCGGGCGGAAGGTGGCGACGGAACCGTCGGGCTGCCGGTAGGCCTTGAGGCCCTCGAAGATCTCCTGCGCGTAGTGCAGGACCATCGTCGCGGGGTCGAGCTGGAGCGGGGCGTACGGAACCAGCTGGCCGTCGTGCCAGCCGCGGCCCTCGGTCCACTTGATCGTCACCATGTGGTCGGTGAAGTGGCGGCCGAACCCGGGGTTCGTAAGGATCGCGTCCCGCTCGGCGGCGGAAAGTGGCGAGGCCGAGGGCTTGAGCTCGATCGTGGGCGTCGTCATGAGTAGGTGTCCTTCACCGGTTGTGTAGTGACGGGCCGCGCTCACGCCCGCTACTGCCAGTGGCCAGTGTTAGGACGTCCGAGCATTCCCTCATACCGCGGCTCCGCGTTCGATTATCGCGCGCGGGCTGCCGATGGGGGCACCGCCCAGGCATTTGGCACTGGGGGAGAAAACGGCGTGAATGCGACCCAGGGGATGATGGTGGCACCCGGCGGGGACATAGCGAAAGCCGCCGGGTGCATATGCGACCCGGCGGCTTCGAAAGACTGCGAGAGTTTTCGAGTGACTCGGCGGGTCAGCCGGCTACTCGTACGGACAGCGCGTCGCCGATCTCGGACGTGCTGCGCGCGGGCTTGCCGGTGCGGTCGGCGAGGTCGGCGGCGACCGCCTCGTCGATGCGGGCGGCCTCGGCCTCGTAGCCGAGGTGACGCAGGAGCAGGGCGACGGAAAGGACCGTGGCGCTGGGGTCGGCCTTGCCCTGGCCGGCGATGTCGGGCGCGGAACCGTGGACCGGCTCGAACATCGAGGGGAACTCGCCGGACGGGTTGATGTTCCCGCTGGCGGCGACGCCGATGCCGCCGGAGACGGCCGCGGCGAGGTCGGTGATGATGTCGCCGAAGAGGTTGTCGGTGACGATCACGTCGAAGCGGGCCGGGTCGGTGACGAGGTAGATCGTCGCCGCGTCGACGTGGATGTAGTCCGTGGTGACCTCGGGGAACTCCTCGGCCACCTTGTTGAAGACGTTCGTCCACAGGTGACCCGCGAAGGTCAGCACGTTGTTCTTGTGGACCAGCGTGAGCTTCTTGCGCGGACGGGCCTGGGCGCGGGCGAACGCGTCCCGGACGACCCGCTCGACACCGAACGCCGTGTTCACGGAGACCTCGGTGGCGACCTCGTGCTCGGTGCCCTTGCGGATCGTGCCGCCGTTTCCGGTGTACGGACCCTCGGTGCCCTCGCGGACGACCACGAAGTCGATCTCCGGCTGACCGGCGAGAGGGGTGGCCACACCCGGGAGCAGCTTGCTCGGCCGCAGGTTGACGTGGTGGTCGAAGGCGAACCGGAGCTTCAGCAGGAAGCCGCGCTCCAGGACACCGGACGGGACCGACGGGTCGCCGATCGCGCCGAGCAGGATCGCGTCGTGCTGCTTGAGGGAGTCAAGGTCGGCGTCGGTGAGGGTCTCACCGGTGGCGCGGTAGCGCTTGGCACCGAAGTCGTACTCCCGGGTCTCCAGCTTCACATCCTGCGGAAGGACGGCGGAGAGGACCTTCAGACCCTCGGCCACCACTTCCTGGCCGATGCCGTCCCCGGGGATCACTGCGAGATTGATGCTGCGAGACATGTCGGCACCCTACTCCTCGTCCCATGGGATGACATGGGGTGTCCGCGATACGGACAGCCAGGGATCTCCGAGAGGGCGCGGGCGTCAGCCGTTCGACCTCCGTTCACCCTTACGCATGGCCTTCGTTGAGGTTCACTGGGAACTTCATCGACATGACTGTGCTTTTCGGGGGGACACCCCCCGAACCCCCCGTACCTGACGTCGGCATCCCGGAGCACCTCGCACGCCGGATGAGCATGGCCGAGCAGTACGAGTACCTGCGCACCAAGCTGACGCGGCGCCGCACGCTGGTGACCGCGGGCGCGGTGGCGGGCGGGCTGCTGACGGGGTGCGCCGGCACGGGATCCGACGGCAAGTCGACCGGCGGACGGACGAGCGGCACCGCCACTCCAAGTCCCGCCACCTCGAAGGTGTCCGGCGCCGTCGTCACCCCCTTCGGCCGCCACCTCGCCTTCGGCGCCGACCCGAAGTCCCAGATGCGCGTCTCCTGGCAGGTCCCGTTCGCGGTCAAGAAGCCGTACGTCCGTGTCGGGACCAGGCCGGACGACCTGGGCCAGAAGATCACCGCCGAGATCCGCGACCTGCACACGCCAGGCCTCACCGGCGTCCGCTCCGCCCTGGAGCAGTACTACGTGCACGCGGCCCTGGACGGCCTGCGCCCCGGCACCACGTACTACTACGGCGTCGGCCACGAGGGCTTCGACCCGACCGCGCCCCAACACCGCTCGACCATCGGCGAGTTCCGCACCGCACCGGCGAGCCCGGAGAAGTTCGTGTTCACGGCCTTCGGCGACCAGGGCGTCAGCCAGGCCGCGGTCACCGGCGACCACGCGATCCTGCGCCGCAAGCCCGCCTTCCATCTGCACGCCGGCGACATCTGCTACGCCGACACCAACGGCCGCGGTGAGAAGGCCGACGGCTACGACCCCGGCTACTGGGACCTGTTCCTCAAGCAGAACGAGTCGGTGGCGAAGTCCGTGCCGTGGATGGTGACGACCGGCAACCACGACATGGAGGCCTGGTACTCGCCCGACGGCTACGGCGGCCAGCTCGCCCGCTGGTCCCTCCCGGACAACGGCTTCGACCCGCGCAACTCGCCGGGCGTGTACGCGTTCACGTACGGCAACGTCGGCTTCGTGGCGCTGGACGCCAACGACGTGTCGTACGAGATCCCCGCCAACTTCGGCTATTCGCAGGGCAGGCAGACCAAGTGGCTGGACACGAAGCTGGGTGAGCTGCGGGCGGCGAAGGGCGTCGACTTCGTGGTCGTCTTCTTCCACCACTGCGCCTACTCGACCTCGGCCCACGCCTCCGACGGCGGGGTGCGCGCCGAGTGGCTGCCGCTGTTCGCGAAGCATCAGGTGGACCTGGTGATCAACGGCCACAACCACGTCTACGAGCGCACGGACGCCGTCAAGGGCGACAAGGTCGGCCGGGCGGTGCCCATCGGCGCGTCGACCGATCCGACGAAGGACGGGATCGTCTACGTCACCGCGGGCGGCGGCGGCCGTGACCTGTACGGCTTCCCGTCGGGCGTGAAGGAGAGCTACGAGGGGCACGTCACGCGGCACGACTCGGTCGACACCTTCCAGTGGACGAAGTCGCACGGCTCGGCCCAGGAGACCGTGGAGTGGTCGCGGGTCCGCTACCGCGGCTTCTCCTTCCTCTCGGTGGAGGCGGAGAGCGGCAGCAGGCCGGCCCTGAAGGTGTCGGC